>NZ_CAXGPO010000003.1:0-153293 GCF_964011655.1 uncultured Spongiibacter sp.
CCCTACACGACGCTCTTCCGATCTCGTCTTCGACGCGTTTTACGGTCGGCGATCCCATGTCAGCGGAAAATTCTGCATCCCGGAAAACGGTGAAGCCTTCCTTCAAACTAAGCTGAAACCAATCCCGGCACGTCACGCGATTCCCGGACCAATTGTGGAAATACTCGTGGGCAACAACCCCTTCCACACGCTGAAAGCCTGCGTCGGTCGTCGTTTCCGGCTTTGCCAACACGCAGGAGGTATTGAAGATATTCAGGCTCTTGTTTTCCATCGCGCCCATATTGAAGTCATCAACGGCGACGATATTAAACAGCTCGAGATCGTACTCCCGACCATAGACCTCCTCGTCCCAACGCATCGCATTTTTCAGCGACTGCATGGCGTGATCGCACTTATCGAGGTCTTTCTCTTCTACATAAATGTGCAGGGCAACATCACGACCACTCATGGTGGTGAAACTGTCGCTGATACGCGACAGCTTTCCAGCCACCAGGGCAAATAAATAGGCGGGTTTCGGAAACGGGTCGTGCCACACACTGCGGTGAAGGCCGTTGTCGAGTGTTTCGGTAGCGGTGCAGTTGCCGTTGGACAGCAGCACCGGGTAGGCATCCGCGTCAGCAATAATTTCTACATCGAACACCGACATCACATCGGGTCGATCCAGATAATAGGTAATTTTGCGAAAGCCCTCTGCCTCGCACTGTGTGCAAAACATACCGCTGGATTTATACAGCCCCTCCAGCGAGGTATTTTTTTGGGGATATATTCGCGTTTTGCACTCCAGCTCAAAGGCCTCGGGCACACGATGGATACAAAGCAGCTCGCCCTGTTGCTCCCAGTCGCCCTCGGGTAAAACATCCCCATTAATCACCAGCGACAATAACTCCAGCTCAGCACCGTGCAACTCCAGGCTCTGCGAAGCCGTCTGCGCGGCGGGGTTGCGCCGCATTGTCAGGCGCGATGTTACCTCGGTAGAGCGCTCACCCAGGTGAAAACTGAGGGACGTTTTGTCGATCAGATAGTCGGGAACGCGATAGTCTTTCAGGTAAATCGTACTGGGCTGCGCGTCGCGCATACTGCTCTCCTCAAAGGCGGATGATCTACAGAGCCGGACTGCTCAACTCCAGCTGGTAACCGCCGTATTTACGAATATTAATCACACCGGTATCGAAGATCAGATACTGACCTTTAATTCCCATTAAGGTGCCTTCTGCAAGGGGGACTTTGTCGAGATTAAATGACTTCACCTTGGTGGGATATTCCACCACGGGATAGCGAATATGCTGAACGTCCGCATCATCGATAGTTTGGATAGCCTGCAGACCGAAGCGCTTCTGCAGTGCGTCGATCTCGTCGCCACAGACTTCCGCGAGCTGGTCGCGGCGCGCGTACAGATCCTGTTCAGGAGGCGTGCCCTTCAGCATCGCCTGCCAGCTGGTTTTATCGGCCACATGCGCCTTGTAAGCGCTTTCGACCAGGCCGGACTGCAATCGATTGCTCACCCGAAAAATCGGCAGCGCCGCCACTGCACCTTGATCGATCCAGCGCGTCGGTAGCTGAGTACCGCGGGTAATTCCCACCTTCACCCCCGACGAATTCGCCAAGTACACGATGTGGTCGATCATGCAGTGCGCCTCGCCCCACTCAGGCTCTCGGCAACTGCCTTCAAAATAGTGGCACTTTTCGGGGCTGACAATACAGCTGTCGCACTGCGCCAGGCGCTGAAAGCAGGGATAACAGTACCCCTGGCTGAAACTTTTCTTGGACAAGCGGCCGCAGTGCACACAGTGAATTTGCTGTTGGTAGGCCAGCGTCACACGACTGCCAATAAGCGGATTCATTGGCACCGACTGCTGCCCCAGCGTCAGTGTGTATTGGGCTTCGTTATCTTCCAGAGCGGTACGCATTTTCGATGCGGCCCCGGCTACATTCGATAAAGCCATCAGGAGTCGGCCCACTTTATCGGCTTTTCAGCGCCGTTATCGCCGTGTCCGTCGCAGCTATCCCCCTCGGATTTACTGCCTTTATCAATGTACCCCACCCGCTGCTCTTCGGGCTTGCGGCGGTGGTCGTAGGCGATAACCGCATCCATACAATGCGCTCGCTGCTCGTCGGTTAACACGCGGCCATCCGGCCATTTGCCAATTTCCAGCGCGCGCTTAAGCGAGGCATAAATCGCCGGATCCAAGTTATCGATGAGTTTTTCAAAATCCATAGCGCCCTCCACAGGCCGCTCGTGAAAGACGAGAATTATAACAGAGTGAGTAGTGCTGGCTTATACGCTTTTGCGCCGCAAAAACGATGCGCCAATGCCGAGCAATACGCCCATAATCAGGCCGGAAAGGTGGGCAGTGTTGGCGATCTCCCCCAGCCCGAGCAGGCGGGTAAAGCCTGCCATACACACCACAAGCCACACCAACATGACCACGGCAACGCCCTTTACCAGTGGCAGTGACTCGGCTGGCCGCAGTCGATTCCAAACAATGATATAGCCAAGCAAGCCGTAGATAACGCCCGACATACCGCCAAATAGCGACACCGACATCATCGCCTGCGCCATGTTTGAAGCCGCTGCAATAAGTATCACTATCGCCAGCAGCGTCACACTGCCCTGCCGCTGCTCAATCATCCCGCCCAATTCCCATAACCACAGGCCATTAAAGGCAATATGCAGCAGGCCGAAATGAAGAAACATCGGGGTTAACAGCCGCCACCACTGCCCAACTGGCCAGTCGGCGACAATCTTACCCGCGCCGAGATCCAAGGGGTAAAAGCTCAGCGAAGACACCGCACGAAAGCTGCTATCCACAACCGGTAACAGCGCCCCCAGAATACTGAGTAACAACAACACCGCCACCGCAGGCCGCTGGCGAAGTGAGCGCGACTGCACTGGCTGAGGCGCTGCCACTGAGTGGCGAGTAATGTGCAGCTCACCACTGCGCAACTTTTGGTAGAGCTCTGCCACAACGGCAACCTGTTCCTCATCACCGACGCGAAGAATTTGACTCCCTCCCTCTTCAGCAATGTGGTGAGCAACACCCTGTTGCCACAGCAAAGCAGAAAAGTCGGCTAAATTCTCATCGAGAGGAAGGCGTAGCGCGATATAGTACTCAGTCATCGTCATCCCCGGCAGGCAGATGCGCCCCCCAGCCCAATTTATCGCGACAACTGGCATAAAAGCTGTGATCAAGGGGGTGGATGAGCTTCATACGGTGCGGCTTTTTACGCACCGTAATCACATCGCCCGGCTGGCTGGTCATGCGCAACTGGCCGTCGCACGTCACCGGTGGCTGCGCGGTGTTGCAGTCGCACACCACCATGCTTATTTCGCTTTTGCCATCAATGACGATAGGGCGACTGCTCAGGGTGTGCGGGAACATTGGCACGATGACGATAGCATCCAAACGCGGGTGCATAATGGGGCCGCCGGCAGACAGCGAGTACGCGGTAGAACCCGTGGGTGTTGAGATAATTAAACCATCGGATCGCTGGCGGTAGACAAACTCGCCGTCGACAAATAGCTCGAACTCCATCATATGGCCGCTGGTGCCCGAGTTGAGCACCACATCGTTGAGGGCGTCGCCTTTACCTACGCGCTCACCACCGCGCATCAGTTCCACGTCCAACAGGAAGCGCTTTTCCAGGCGGTAATGGCCATCCAATACCGCGCCAACTTGGCTCTCTATTTCATCGGGTGAAATGTCGGTGAGAAACCCCAAGCGGCCGCGGTTCACGCCAAGCACCGGGGCATTGTGTCGCGCCAAGGTCCGCGCGGCGCCCAACAAGCTACCGTCGCCGCCCACCACAATGATCAAGTCGCAAATTTCACCGATCATCCGGCGACTGCAAACCCGGAGGCCATGACCAGACATTAAACCGGCGATTTGCTCGTCGAGTACGGCGCTGAGCTCTCTCTGCTGGAGATAGTCCAACAGGCGTTTAAGCGTGACGGCGACACCGTTGCCTTCTCGGCCGATGACCCCTATATTGCGGAACTGTTCCATAATTACTGCTGCCATGCGCGGGGCCGCCATTATAACCAGCCCACGTGAATACAATGCAAACCTTGTGTGCGTCTGAGCAAACCAGGATACCGATCTATCAAGCCATTAGACCTACAGCACTTCGTCTCGCCCTATACTCGCGCCCTGGCATGGGCTTGTTTTTCAGCGCCGCTGGTCAACATCGGCGACCACCCAGCGCTTGCGCTCACCCCCGAGCGAATGGCATGGCTGCAGTCGCTGGACAACGACGACCAACCACTGCGAAAACACCTACAAGAGCGCTGCAAAAGCCCACGCTTAGGGCTGGTCTTCGAGTCCTTGTGGCACTTTTTTCTCGAACAGGATCGCAGCACCGAACTGATCGCTCACAACTTACCCGTCCGAAATGCCCGCGGCCGAACCCTGGGCGAGTTCGATATCCTCTATCACGACCACACCCTGCAGCAGAGCCTCCACCTGGAGCTGGCGGTTAAGTTCTTTCTCGCCACGCGCCCGGGTGACATTCCGCTATCGGCGTGGCTGGGGCCCAATAGCGCAGATCGCCTCGACCGCAAGCTCGAGAGACTGCAAACTCACCAGCTACCGCTAGCTAACAGCCCGGAGGGGGCGTTAGCCATGTCAAATGTCGGTATCGAGCACTGCAAAGCGCAACTGAGGGTGGCTGGCGTCCTGTTTTATCCACAAGGGAAACGCGCTACAAGCGCCTGTCTCAATAACGACCACCCCAAGGGAACGTGGTTTTCGGTTCAGCAATTCACCACGCAGAAAACCGAAAAAGAGCAGGCAACATGGCGCCTATTAGAAAAGCCTCACTGGCTATCGGCAGACTACCAGCAAACCCAGGGCATCGAGAAAGCGCTCGCGCTGGCGACCAAGCGCCCGCAAATGTTGATAAATCAAAAGTTAGAGCGCTGCTTCGTTGTCCCCGAGCATTGGCCGCTAATCCCCAACACAGATTGATTAAAGAGTGCTGGGTGGCCACTTCTCCCCTGCAAGCCCCCCGAGTGAATAACCAGCACCCGGGACTCCCCCGCTAACTCACCGCGCTTATGCATCGCGTCGACGGCAAAGCAAAGCTTTGCGGTATAAACCGGATCAAGGGGCACGCGCTGCTGTGCTTCAAAGCGCAGAATAAACTCGCTCAGCTCATCACTGACACGACCAAAGCCCTTACCCGCAAAACGATGGTCCAGATGCCAGTTTTTTCGCGGCGAACCCAAGTCGTCAAGTATTTGCGCAATATCGCGCGCCATAAAAGCCTCGGCCTTGAGAACGGGTATACCCAATATACGTGTCGAGCCCGCAACCGCCGACGCCAATCCCGCAAGCGTTGCGCCTGTTCCACAGGCCGTAACAATCAATGAATAGTCAGCACCACAGTCTGGCAGCAGCGCCGCGATATCCGCGCAACCCGATGCGCCGGGCGCATTGGCACCGCCCTCGGGAATAAAATACGGACGATCAAAGCCGCGCAGGAGACTGGCGATATATTCAGGATCATGCCGTCGACGGTAGTCACTGCGGCTCAGATGAACCAGGCGCATACCCCAGCGCCGAAGGTCTGCCATGCAGGGCGTCACTTGAGCCTCATCCGCGCGAATGAATGCCGCCGTCGGCCAGCGATTGTGGTGCCCCCATGCCGCCAAGGCATGCAAATGATTGGAATACGCACCACCCAGGCTCACCAAACACCGCGCGCCCTGCTTTCGGGCTACGGCAATATTTTCGCGCAGCTTGAACCACTTATTCCCAGGGGCCAGCGCATCAAAGCGATCCAGACGCAGCATATCCACTTTGGGAGAGTGATAAGCGTCAAGCGGTTGAATAAGGGGCTCAGCCACCGCGATGATCTTTGCAGCGGTCGCTCTCCCCTTCGCGGAATAACTTGGGGCGCATTACTTTAATCAGCGGTTGCCCACAGTATTCGCCGGCGGGATTTTGGTGGCGACAAATCGGCAGCCGGTAATGCTGCAACCAACGCTGATAGCGCTCCACACTCACCTCGCAGCGGTGGGCGGCAAATGACTGCGGGTCGCGCAAATACGATGGCATTTCTTCTCGGTCGATCACCAGGTGCTCAATACCCGGGTGATAGGCAACAAACACAACGCCTTTCTCAGCCATATCTTGCAGCATTTTGCTGTCGTCATTGAGCAACAGCTCTCGATTCTGCTCTCGCAATCGGCTCAGCTCACTGCGCAGCTCCACAATCTCCGTGGAGCGCTGATATAGCTCATTTTCACGGCGATTCAAGCGCTCTTCAAATTCCACCGCCTGCTGCTGCAGTTTAAGCTTTAGTTCCTTCTCATAGCTCTTGCGCAATTTTTCTAATTCTTCGGAATAAGCACCCTGGCTGCCTGCCGACTCCAGCAACCCTTCATATTCGGTTTTTTGCTCATCGAGCAGCTGTTGCTGCTTATTTAGGCTGGCCTCCAGTTGACGCCGCTGCGCCACCTCGCCCGCCAGCATCTCCTTTAACGCCGCAAGCTCGTCATTTTTTTCCGTTAGTTGGCGACTGAACTCCTCTTCAGCGGTCTCAAAACGTGACTGATGCTTTTGCTGCACTGTTGCCAGGCGCAACTGCTCCGCGCTCTTTAAGGCCTTGAGCCGCTCACGATAGCGACGATGGAAGATGGGGGTAGCCGAGTCAGCCGCCGCGGAAACCGACGGCTCCGCATCGCCCCGCTGCGGGGGTACATGGCGGCGAAAGAAATCCGATACCGTTGTTTGCTCGGGCCCGGTGTTCAGGGCATCGCTGACAATACCCAAGCGGTTGCGCTGCACCGCGGCGACCAGAGCCGAGAAGGTCTGGTGCCCTTCCATTACTGGATCCCAGAGTTGATTGCGATACCAAGACACCGGGCAAGCGCTGTGACAAGCAACTTTCGTTACACCCCCACCCAGGTCGGGGCCGAAACTGGCATGATCAAGTAAGTGGCGAAGCGGGATATTCCAATTTCCGGTGATACGGCCGCGCTTGTCAAAGCTGATGACAAAAAAAACCGCTCCGGTAATTTTCATTTCTGTGTTGATTTGTACGAACACTGCCTGCAATTGCTGCCCAGCAAAATCTGGCACACCGACAACGTCGTCCAGCACCGCTTCGAACTCGGCGAAGAACATCTCCTTCACAACCTCGCCGTCGCGAATAAACATAATGGCTTCGGTAAGTGCCGACACAGAACTCTCCACAACAAATCTTCACTAGCAGTAATATAGCGCTAAATCGGCGACACAAAGGGCACACGACATAGAATTGTGACACAACAGATTGCGGAGTTTACAACTTGAAAAAGAAGATAGGTATAGAAGAAAGGAGGTCTTTTACATGGCGCTAAAGAGAGGCTTTAGCGTGTTAAAGTTGGCGGACCGGACGGGACTCGAACCCGCGACCTCCGGCGTGACAGGCCGGCATTCTAACCAACTGAACTACCGGTCCGCATACTCTTACACTCGATCGATTTGGTGGGTGATGACGGGATCGAACCGCCGACCCTCTGCTTGTAAGGCAGATGCTCTCCCAGCTGAGCTAATCACCCCTCTCAATCGAGTGAGGCGCATTCTACAGTAATCGCTTTTCTTGTCAAACCTCTCCGATAAGTTTTTTTAAAATTTTATGAAAAAAACGCTATCCAACTGATTTCGCTTATTTTTCGTACAAAAGGAAGCTCATTAATTGTTCATTCTGCACAGCAAATGAACAATTGGATTTAGCGGCATGCTGTACAGCTTATACACAGCTGATTACCATAGCCGCCCCACTCGTTCAGCCAGAGATTAATCTGTGGAAATTTTCAAAGAATTTACTTTTGAAGCCGCTCACCGCCTACCCAACGTTCCCGAAGGGCACAAATGTGCACGACTGCATGGGCACAGCTTTCTATTACGCATAGTGGTCGGCGGGGAACCTGATAGCCACACTGGCTGGATTATGGACTTCGGTGATATCAAAGCTGCCGTTAAGCCGATTATCGACCAATTGGATCACTACTATCTCAACGACATCCCCGGCCTAGAGAATCCGACAAGTGAAAACCTGGCGATCTGGATTTGGCAGAAGCTCAAGCCGCAATTGCCTGCGCTACTTCGGGTCGAGATGCGTGAAACCTGCACCAGCGGTTGCAGCTATGCGGGCCCTGGCGCGCGCTGAAATGCACCATCTATGAGCATTACCGTGCGCCACACTGCAACATGGTGGCGTTTGGTAACACGTTACATAAATCAACTATTGACGTAACACTTATTCACAGTTAGGGCTGCTGTAGTAAATGTGACAAGCTTAGCGCTCAAAAGTCATACAAAAAATCACAAAAACACCACAACCCATTGTTTTTATTGACTTTTGCAATAATGGCTAAATTTTGAACAATTTGTTACAAGGCCGATTCCATCGTACCTAGCGCCACAAACTGACAACTTACCCACTAACTTATCCACAGATTATGTGGAAAACTGGTAACCTCAGTGCAAAACTTCAGGCGTTACCATAGGGAATGCGTTAGACACAATCGCGCGCCCCGAATTTATTCAACAAATTTGTTATATAGGCAGCGCATGTAAGGGTAAATACGGATAAGCCGGGGCGACGGGGGCCCCGGCGATGATAGAGGGGGGATCAGGCCATTTCGAGCACGACTTTCCCGGCAATTTCACCCCGGTCAAGGCGCTGATGGATCTCAATAATGTCATCCAAGCGCGCGCGCTCGGCGATAACCGGCTGCAACTCTCCCGCGGCCAGCATGGCAAACAAGGCGCTTACATCGGCGATAAAATCATCGGGCTGTTTCTCACGCCGGGTTTGAATATTGTAGAACCGC
This sequence comes from uncultured Spongiibacter sp., assembly GCF_964011655.1. NCBI lineage: Bacteria > Pseudomonadati > Pseudomonadota > Gammaproteobacteria > Cellvibrionales > Spongiibacteraceae > Spongiibacter > uncultured Spongiibacter sp. Next base: position 8,822 of record NZ_CAXGPO010000003.1, read on the forward strand.
GTTTTCTTACCATCGGGCAGCAACTTCCACAGACCCAGCAATTTGGCAAAGCCAAATATCACACTGGGCACGCTCTCCTCTCCCGTTGTCAGTTGCAGGGCACCAAAGCCCACCAGACACCCCCCCGACTTAAGGCAGCGGTATGAGCGCGACCAGTTTTTGCCGCCGATGGTGTCAAAGACCGCATCGACGCCTTCGCCACCGGTTAAACGCTTTATCTCCGCCTCAAAGTCACTGCTGCGATAATCAATATGGGTTGCCCCAAAACGCTCAATCACCTCTTTTTTAGACGCTGAGCCCGTGCCATACATTTTTAGCCCCATATGGCGCCCGAGCTCCAATAACGCCGTGCCCACGGCCCCGCCGGCAGCGTGAATAAGGCAGCTCTGCCCCTCGCGCATATTGGCCTCGCGGGTCAACATTTGGTAGGCCGTTGTATATGACAGAATCATACACACTGCCGACGCCGCATCTAAATTAGGCGGCGCGGGCACGACCTGGCTTGCGGGAACACAGAGATACTCGGTGTAGCCGCCGATCACTGGCATATCCGCCACCGCATCGCCCACCGCAAAGTCGCTAACCCCGTCACCAACGGCATCAACAACACCAAACCAGTCGTAACCAGGTGTAAAAGGCGGCTTCTCCTTCACGCCAACGTACTGCCCTTGGCGAATAATGGTGTCTGTAAAGCCGGTACCAGCAGCCAGCACTTTCACGCGTAATTCGCCAACGCCGGGCTCAGGGAGTGCCGTTTCTCTTTTGATGACCAGTTTCTCCGGGCCACCAAAGGCTGTTAATTCCACTCGCCGGTACATACCTTTTCTCCTGTCGCTGACACTCAAACTAAAAAGAGGCCATTCGGCCTCTTCATAAGGGCTTGCTAAACGACGCTACGTCAGTAAGCCAACCAACCAGGCCAAACCAGAAAAGAACCAGGCTTTAATATCGCGCCACCACTGTGGTTGCTCACGAAGTTCTTTATTGATATTCGCCTGCTCAAGAATATACGCGTGAACGGCGTAGGCCTGCTCCTCGTTGAGTACATCGCCAAAGCCGACCATCCCGAGCTTACTCATTACCCCATCAAGCACGATGGCATTGAAATTGTCATGAAATGCCCGAGGCAAGTGACGAAGATCAGGGATCGCGCCATTCGAAATAACTTCTGTGCCGTGGCACGCGCTGCAGTAGGCGTAATAGAGTTCACGGCCTTCGTTTAATACGGCCTCGTCTTCGGTCAGTCTCGGCGGCGGCTCGTGAAGCTGCTTTTCAGGATTGTCGGGCAAGGCACCCGAGGCGCCCAGCTTGAACGTAAGCACCCGGCTCGGTGGCGGCGCATGTTCTCTTTCCAGGCCGGCAATCAAGCCGAAGGCACCGCCCCATCCGACCAAAATAGTTACGTACTGCTCACCGTCTATTTGGTAGCTGACTGGGGGCGCCATAACGCCGGTTTTCGCATCGAAGGTCCACAGTTTGTCACCGGTTTTGGCATCGACGGCAATCACCTCGCCCTCGGCAGTGCCCTGAAAAACAAGGCCGCCTGCGGTCGCCAACAATCCGCCGTTCCACGTCAACTTATGAGGCAGCTCCCACGCCGCACTTTGGGTCTTCGGATCCCACGCCAGCAGCGAGCCACGCGTCATTTTCGTGGTCATCAGCTGCGCCAAAATTGGGTCCGGCAGCGGCGGCTGTTGCAGGGGAATACCGAGGTTCCACTGCCCCCAGCGATGCAAGTAGTCCTGCACGTCTTCGTACTGGAACAAGCTGCTGATCGCAGGAATATACACATAACCCGTCTCGGGGCTGTAGGCCATTGGCTGCCAGTTGTGCGCCCCCATTGATGAGGGACGAATCAATTCAGGGCCGTCTGGGTAGCGGGCAATGTCGGTTTCTACCGGCCGCCCTGTCGCCATATCGTAATGCGTTGCCCAATTCACATCGGCATAGGGCTCGGCAGAGAGTAATTGGCCATTCTCGCGATCAATCACGAAGAAGAAGCCATTTTTCGGCGCGTGCCAGATCACTTTACGCGTTGCGCCATCCACCTCCATATCGGCAAGCATGATGTGCTGAGTCGCCGTGTAGTCCCATGTTTCGGCAGGCGTCTCTTGGTAATGCCAGAGGTATTCACCACTGTCGGGGTCCAGGGCAACAATGGACGAGAGGTAGAGGTTGTCACCCCCTTCGGGGCTGCGAACGCGGTGATTCCAGGGGGAGCCGTTACCCACGCCAATGTAGAGCTGATCTAACTCATCGTCGTAGACAATGCTGTCCCACACGGTGCCACCACCGCCGTACTCCCACCACTTGCCCGTCCAGCTCTCGGCAGCTTTGCGCATTGCATCGTTTTCAAAGCCATCGGCGGGGTTGCCGGGAACGGTATAAAAGCGCCAGCGCAACTCACCGGTGTCGGCATCAAACGCACTGACAAATCCGCGCACGCCATATTCAGCCCCGCCGTTACCAATAAATACCAAGCCTTTCGCAACGCGAGGCGCTCCGGTAACGGTATAGGGGTAGGCCTTGATATCGGCGCTTTGCACCTCCCAAATCACCTCGCCGCTGGCAGCGTCCAAGGCGATCAAGCGCGCATCCAGACTGCCTACGAAGACTTTACCTTCGTAAACGGCAACACCTCGGTTGACGACATCGCAGCAGGCCATTTTTGCCCACTCGCGAGGCACTTTCGGGTCATACTTCCACAGCAGCTCGCCACTACGCGCATCGAGCGCGTAGACCACACTCCAGTTGCCTGTTACGTACATCACGCCATCAACAATGATGGGCGTTGCTTCCAAACCCCGGTTGTATTCTGTGTCAAACGACCAGGCGAGCCCGAGATCGCTGACATTGTCGCGGTTAATCTGCGCAAGTTCGCTGTAGCGTTGCTCTCGGTAGTCCTTGCCGTAGCTGAGCCAGTTTTCATCAGGATTGCTGGCGATCTCGGCGGTACCCACCTCTTTGGCGGTAAGGGCAAATGCCGAGCTACCAACTACCATACTAGCGAAGGTCAGCAGTAACGCTGCCCAGCGATATCGATCTGTCATAGTGAGCCCCAGTGACTGTCGTTTATTATTGATTTATGTCGAGAATGGGGCCGTGACGCTCGCGTCTACTGCTTTTTAAGCCCGCGCATTCCCTTATAAAAATTGGCAATTTCTGCCAAGTCAGCATCGTAATCCCCGGTAGGGAAAAATGCCGGGCCCAAGCCCATTGTTTTTGTATTGCTATCCACATACCCCAGGATCACCGGTACACCGGCGGCTTGCGCGATATGGTAAAAGCCGCCTTTCCAGCGGTTCACCGCGCTGCGTGTGCCCTCCGGGGTAATAATCAACATCATCTCGTCGCGCTGACTGAATTCTTCAGCCATCTGCTCAACCATATTGTGGTTTTTGCGACGGTCGACGGCGATACCACCAAACCACTTCATAATGGCGCCGAGGGGGCCGCGGGGAAACAGGGTGTGTTTTCCCATCCAGTGGACGTCCAGCCCCAGAACGAAGGCGATCACCATCATGGTTGGAAAGTCCCAGTTACTGGTATGCGGCACCGCGATCAGCACACATTTTTTGTGCTCTGGCTTTTCACCCAATATTTTCCACCCCAACAGACGCGTGGTGAGCTTGAAAAACGGCCGGAGGAAAAAGCGGATCAGCGCACTCTTGAAAATCGTATTTTTTTGCATTGATTATTATCACCGAGGCAGCATCTAAGGCGCTGCAGGTTACAGGTAGTTTACCAACAGAAGAAAGGGGAACAAGCTCGGTCGAGCAAAATCCCCCTTTCCTAAACGAATAGTAATCTTGGCTGACTAGTCTTTAAAATCTGGCGACTCGCCGTTTGCCGCGGAGATTGCCAGCATCGCGTCTTCTTGGCTGAGCATTCCCGCATTCCATGTGGCGACGTAGTTCAAGGCATCTTCGACACTGTGGTCGCGACTGTAACGGATCATTTCCTTGGTGCCCCGCACGGCCAGGGGTGACTTGCGAGCAATGCTTTGCGCCAGTTCTGATACCGCCTCGATCATTTCCTCGTAGGAGTTATAGGCGGTATTGACCAGCCCGATGCGCTCCGCTTCCGCCGCATCCACGTTGCGACCGCTCAGCGCCAACTCGCTAACACGGCCGGGGGAAATGAGCTTGGGAAGACGCTGCAAGGTGCCTACATCGGCAACGATGCCGATATCGATTTCCTTGATAGAGAACTGTGCATTATCAGCACAGAAGCGCATATCACAGGCGCTGACCATGTCGATACCGCCGCCGACACAGTTCCCCTGAATCGCCGCAATTACCGGCTTTCGACACAGTTCAATGGCCGTTAAATTGGCCTGTAAGGACTTGATATGGCGCCGAAACCATTCGATGCGACGACCCAACTCGGGCTGTTTCGCCATGACCTCAGCCAAACCGGCAAACATTCCCAGATCGATACCCGCACAGAAATTCTTGCCCTCGCCGCACAATACAACAGCCCGAACGCTGCTCTCACCATCACACCACTCAAAGCACGCTTGAAGCTCACTCCACATAGCCTCATTCATGGCGTTGGCTTTGTCGGGGCGGTTTAGCGCAACCCACGCCACATGCTGCTCCATACGCAGCGCCAGGGTTTCATACACGGGGGGTTCAACAATATTCATAGTCCAGTCCACTTCTCAACAAATTCGTTCGGCGCCACTGCGGGCAAGGGTTTGGCTGCGCCATCGCGACTGCCGACGTATAAAAATCCAATGACTTCTTCGTTTTCTTGCATACCCAGACCAGCCATAACCTGGGGGTCGAAGGCGTGGTCGCCGGTGCGCCAAATGGCCGCGTAGCCCAGCGCCTCAAGCGCCAACAGACTCGCATGTGCCGCGCAGCCAGCGGAAAGTAATTGCTCAATTTTTGGCACCTTTGGGTGCGCTTGCACGAGCGCCGATACCACCAGAATCATTGGTGCACGTAGGGGTTGGCGGCGAAAACGCTGCAAATCCGCTTCGCCAAGTGTCGGGTTTCGGCGTTTGGCAGCATCGGCGTAGAGCTCGCCAAGCCGTGCGCGCGCATCACCCTCTATCACTCTGAAGCGCCACGGCCGCAGGCGGGCATGGTCCGGGGCACGGGCCGCTGCGGCAAACACGTCGGCCATTTCGCTTTCACTCGGCGCCGGCTCAGCTAATTTGCTGGCAGAGTTTCGCTGTTGCAACAACTGTAACGCGTCCATCACTGCCCCTCTCCGACTGTCTGAGTATCAGCGAGGTTAACCGGCTCGTCAGCCCGGGATTCATAATAGGCTTTCATATTGAGGCTAATGGTACGGATGATTCCGCGAAAGGCGCCGGCCATCAGGCGACGATACAGGAGTCGCCCAAAACCTCCCCACCGCATATCAAACATGAGACTGGTCGTCAGCGCGGTTTGGCCATGTCCGGCGTCTTCGAGGCGATAGCGAAACTGGGCTTTTTTAAAGGGCGCGGCAGGCCCTTTATTCTCGCGGTGCAAGCGGATAACAAAGCCACTACCTTCACTCCACTCGGTAACGGTTTCATCCATCCAACGGCCCATTTTTTGGTGTACCCGACGGCTAGCACCGACGCCATGCCGCTGTTCACCATGGAGCTCACAGCGCAGCACACCGGGAACATAGTGATGGGCCAACGTCAGATCTTGCAGCAGCGCCCAGGCTCGATCTCTGGGCAGTTTAATCAGCACCCGAGAGCTCGCTTCGTGATTCATCTATTCTCGTCCTCTATTCTCGCATCCCTGACGGGACGAGTATTCAATCATGAATCCCGCGTTCTGTCTTGCTCGACACAAATGTACCGACATCTTGACGACATCTGGCGATAGGAGGTTTTTTTGGGGAAATGGCGGGGAGGACGATCTCAGCCCATGGCAAAGCGCTTATCGAAATCGGCCGCAAAACGGTCTATCCACTCCGCAGCAGCCTCTTCACCAGTGAGTGTGCGCCCTTCATTTTCGGCAACCTGTTGGCGATAGGCCTCAATCTGACAGACCTGTTCCACCATGCGAGCCCGGTACGCATCGCGACCCGAGCAGAATTCAATACCCAATTGGTATTGTTGGCCACGGCGGCGACACCACACCACGCGGCCCAAGCCGGTGTAGTCGAACGACAGCGACGGCACGCGAAACCGGATATCACAACCGGGCTTTACCGGCGTTTCCACCTGGCAACACAAGCCCGCAACACTGACATCGCATGCTTGAGCAGGACAAACGCCCGGCTCTTCGATAACTTCGACATCAACCGGAATATTACTTGGGTGGCGTAAATACTCTCGCATCATGCTCCCCCTTTATCTGCCGATTTCTACATCATCAGTTGGCCAGAAAAAAACGCACAGCAGCATCCGTAGTTGCCGGAGGGTATTTAGCCGATATCCGAGGGGTAACGATTCTTACTGCGCATCCTCACTGGCCAGCCAGGATGTGTAGGGCGATGTATTGGGCAGTTCCACGCGCTTCAGCCAGCCGGCAATGCCAATACTATCGGCCTGTATATCCAGGTCGTCAGATTCAAGCACTCCCTCGCCAAACTGGTAACGCACCGACAACTCACCGCGAAGCGCCGCCTCATCATAGGCATTCGCTTGAGCGACAGACTCTTCTCGGCGCTCGCAGTAGCCTTTCCAGGCGTGGCTGCCGTGACGCCCCCGCAATAGGCGTTCAGTGAATTGCGGCGACAACAGGCACACACTGGCGTTGTTACCACCAAAGCCTTTGGCATTAAGAATTGCCGCATCCATGCTGTCTTCTTCAAGTTCGAGGTGCGACATGGGCAAGTGCAGGTTGCTGCGCTGCACATCGTCGGCAATGTGGTCAATGGTGGTGATACCCGGCAGGATATTGTCGCGCCATATCCCCAGGCTGGAGACTAACTGATCGCCGGAGGCCGCGCCGATACTGTGACCAAGGTAGGCTTTAATAGCGGCGACAGGCCAGCGCTCAATCCCGAAGGCCTTGGCGGTTTCGTTAAGGATATGCGACTCACTCACACGGTTCTGCGGCGTGCTGGTGCCATGCGCCTGAACGAATGAGCGCGTCTTAAGCGCGTGCTCGCCAATAATCGCCCCCGCCGCTGCGGTTGCCTTGGCAACAGTGAGGTAATTCCCCACGCCCGGCGATGAAATGGACTTCTTATAGCCATCGGCATTTACAAAGACCTCGGGCACCGCGGCATGCACCTGCGCGCCCAACTCAAGGGCCAGCGCGTCGTCAAACAACACGACGAACTGACTCGCCTCAGCAATGGTAAACCCGCAGTTGCTGCTGAACGGTCGACTTGCCCTGCGGTAATCCGCTTCGCTACGCCCCGAACCGGCATCCAGCTTAAGCAAGTCAGCATCCGTGGCCAAGGCCCCCATGGTGGCGTAACCATCCATCACCCGCGGATCTATTCCCGCTTCTGCTGCCCCTACCACCGCAACGCGCACGGCACCACTGCGGATGTCTTGCACGGCCTGACGCAGGTTGTAGAAAAACGTCGCACAAGCTCCCAAGCTGGGCCCAGTGCCACCGACATTCCCCAACACGTAGGCACTGACAAAATCGGCGGGCATATCGGCTAAGCCCAGTGCCAGTTGCTTGGAGCTAACGCGGCCACCGTTGGCACGCGCGGCCAGCAGACCGCCAAAGCCCGCATCATCGAGCTGCGCCATTGCCGAGCTGGCGTACACAGATATTTGGTCAGGGTGGACACTGGCGCGCACCGTATCCCAATCGACCCCCATCGACTGCAGGGCATCGGACGCCCCGAATACTGATAATTGCAAGCCCCGCGGATGGTTGCGGGCACTGTAGTAATTGCTGGGATCAAAGCCCGTTGGCAGTTGCCCGGCACTGGAAACATCCATTTTGCGATGCGTCGGCAACAGCATATCCAGTCCACCGTCGAGGGTAACCGCCACCTTACCGCCACCGATATCACGCAGCGCCCAGCCCTCAGGCACACGCTCGGGCAATTGCTTGGCGGAGGTCACAAACTCAAACTGCCCCGCTCCCCCTTCTAGGTGCAGTCGCTTGTTCCAGGCCACCTGCTCGACATCAAACGCCGCGGACTCGATTTTGCGAATCAGGGTATGCGCCAGTATATGTTGGCGGCGTTCCGCCTCTGGCATGCGTTCATCCACGCCCATCAAGGCAGCAAGGCTTTGCAGGGTGCGCTGCTGCGCCGCCAGCGGCAGTGCATCAAGCACCAGACGGCGATAGCCGTGATGAAAAGAACTGCGCCCTGCAGGATTAACGCCGCCAAAACCAACAACCACGGGTAAATGACTCACTGACACACCACCTCAACAACACGACTCGAATTTTCAAGCCAGCAGTGTACGTAGCCAATCCCGGGCATATAGTGATAAATTGGCCATTAAATATGGCATTAACGACAACAGTGTCAACATTATGCAACGTCAACGACATATAGGCCTACTCGGCTTTAATCATGCCTTAGCCACCAGCCTCTGCCTGCCAATGGAGCTACTGCAGTCCTGCAACCACCTATTTCTCAGCCGGCGGCAGAGCGCCCCTGCCAAACTATCGACGATTAGCCTGGAACCCTCCCCTATCAGGGTTTCCGGGGGAATTCAGCTGGACGTCGATGAGGTATTGAGCAATGAGCGCCCGCTAAACGACTGGCCTCAGCCGGATATTTTGATTATTGCCAGTCGCTGGCGTCACCCGCTTCGCGGTGGCCCGCAGCGCCGGGATGTACAGCAATGGCTTCGCCAGCTGGCCTTGCGCGGCTGCGAAATTTGCGCCGTTGGTAACGCCAGCTACTTTCTCGCCGAGGCCGGTTTGCTCGACAACCGGCCGGCGACCACACACTGGCACTATTTCGACGACTTCGAGCAACGCTACCCCAATATTCAAATGCAGCGCGACCACTTAATCACCCAGGCTGGCTCGCTGTACTGCACCGGCAGCGTGAATAGCGCCGCCGACCTAATTATCCACCTCATCGATCGACACTGGGGGCCGGAAATTGCACAGCGGGCAACACAGCAATTTTCGCCAGAAAGCCGCCAGCCCTTCGCCAACCAGGCCTACCGGGGCGAACACAGCGCCCGACACGGCGACGAAGTTATCGCCCTGGCCCAAAGCTGGATGCATCGACACCTCGCCGACACGATCAACATGAAAGAACTGGCTGAGCGCAGCGGGCTAAGCCAGCGCAGTTTTCAGCGCCGCTTTCACCACGCCTGTGGTCAGTCACCTCTGCAGTACCTGCAGCGGCTTAGGCTGGATGCCGCGCGAGAATTATTAAAGAATACCAACTTGGCTATCGAGGATATCAGCCCACTATGCGGCTATAGCGACGTCAGTTACTTTGGCAAACTATTCAGGCAGTACTATTCCATGACGCCGGGGCAGTTTCGCCGCAGCGTGCGACGCAAGCTCTTTGCCATCGATAGCGGCGACTGAATACTCATCAACACAGAGCAGAACAACACTGGCGACGCCCTCTATCAAGCGTCATAATCGCGATCCATTGAACCGCCGAGGAAATACCATGCCCGCTATCGGACGCATGAACACACTCACCGTCAGCCGTATTACCAGTGCCGGCACCTATCTGGACGGCGGCCAACTCGGCGATATTTTTCTCAATGCCCGCCAAAGCCCGCAGAATTGTAGCGTTGGCGATGCATTGGAGGTTTTCGTCCTGCACGACAACGATGGCAGCTTGATCGCCTCCCTACAACACCCCGAGCTGTTGTGCAATGAAGTGGGACTGCTGCGGGTTAGCGCGATCACTACTGTGGGCGCCTTCCTCGACTGGGGGCTGAATAAGGAGCTATTGCTCCCCCACAGCGAACAGCTTGGCACCGTGCGAGAGGGTCAGGCGGTATTAGTCATGGTATACACTGACCTGCGCGGCAGACTGGTCGCCACGATGCGACTGGACAAACATATTGCCGACAGCCTGCACAACCTCCCCGATAATGCGAAGCAGCAACTGAACAGTGGCGACCGCGTTAGCATTCACGTCGCGAACAAAACCGAGTTAGGCTATAAATGTGTCGTAAACCATTGCGTCTGGGGACTGCTGTACGACAGTGAACTGAATAAGCCACTGCGTCGCGGCGACCGCTTGTCAGGATGGATACAGCGCGTCCGCCCGGACCAGCGCCTGGATTTGACGCTGAACAAGCCAGCCCGGGAGCGCGCGCCCGATATCGCCGAACTCATATTACGGCAGCTAGACGCCAATGACGGCTTCCTTGCGCTCGGAGACAAGAGCCCCCCCGAGGCGATCAAACGCATTTTCGGCGTCAGTAAAAAAGCCTTTAAACAAGGCCTGAGCCGACTATATAAAGAACGAAAAATTATTATCAGCGACCGCGGAATCACCCTTAACAAGGGTAAATGAATCGCGATTGTATAGAGGGCACCCTTCCCATGCAGGACACCAGCTTTGTCGAGACCGCCACCATCCCCCTGCGCCTGAGCGCCATCGATAGCGATGGGTTTCCGGTAGTTTGCTCACTGTGGTTTTACTATCGCAATGGCTGCTTCTACTGCGCCAGCCATCGTTCATCAAAAATTATTCGGCTGCTGGAAGCCAACCCGAACTGCGGCTTTGAAGTCGCGGTGAACTCCATTCCCTATCGCGGCGTAAGGGGCAAGGCCGTTGCCGAGCTGACCAGCGACAGCCATGGCGAAGTACTGTCGTCACTAATCGAACGCTATCTCGGCGACAGCAACCGCGACCTGGCCAATTGGCTGCTCAGCCGCAAGGCCGATGAAGTGGCGATCTGCTTGCACCCCAAAACCTTCTCCAGCTGGGATTTCAGCGCGCGCATGACAGACTAAATCGCGAAGCGTTTTTTCTTTACCACAGCGATTACTCACCGCCGCGCTTCAAGCGCTCGCCCAGGCTGGCCATCAGTACGTAAAACAACGGCACAAAAATCGTGGCCACAAAGGTGGCCATCAGCATGCCGCCGATCACACTTGTCCCCAGCGCGATACGGCTAGCGGCGCCGGCACCACTGGACAGTGCCAACGGCAAGCAGCCCAGAGTAAAGGCCAGTGAGGTCATAACAATAGGACGAAAACGCAGGCGAACCGCTTCCATTGCGGCGTCCACAATAGCCATGCCTTTGTCGCGCTGCTGCATGGCAAACTCAACAATCAAAATGGCGTTCTTACTCGCCAAGCCTATCAAACACACCATGCCGATCTGGAAGTAAATATCGTTATCCAGGCCGCGCAGCCATGCCGCAAGTACCGCCCCAAGCAAGGCAAAGGGCACCGACATTACCACCGCGGTCGGCATCAACCAGCGTTCGTACTGCGCCGCCAAAATGAGAAAGACGATCACAATCGCCAGGATGAAGGCCTTGCTGGAATTACCACTCGACGACTTCTCTTGGTAAGCGCTGCCCACCCAGCCAATGTTAAAGTCCCGACCCAGCACCTCTGCAGCAACGCGCTCTAGCGCCGCAATGGCCTCACCGGAGCTGTAACCGGGTGCAGCCGACCCCAGCACTTTGGCGGCATTAAAGCCGTTGAAACGGGTGACCGCATCGGGGCCCACTACCCGCTCTACAGTTAATAGCGAGCCCAATGGAATCAAGCTGCCTTCCTGCGAGCGCACAAAGACTTTCCCCAAATCGTCCGGGGACTGCCGAAATTCCTCTTCGGACTGCAAATTCACCTGAAAGCTGCGCCCAAATAGCGTGAAGTCATTCACGTACAAACTGCCAAAGGTCGCCTGCATCGTGCTGAACACGTCGGCAACAGGAACACCCAGACTCATGGCTTTTTCCCGGTCTAGCGTCAGCTTGTACTGCGGTGTATCCATTTGGAATGTGCTGTATACGCGGCTCAACTCCGGCTGCTGGTTCGCCGCCGCCACCAAGCGCCAAACGGCGGCGTTTAAGTCTTGCAGGCTGCCGTCGCCCCGATTTTGCAGGTAAAACTCAAAGCCCCCTGTGCTGCTCAAGCCGATAATGGGCGGCGGGTTGAACGCCATCATTCGCCCGTCGAGCAGGTCCGCACCCAAAGCAGGTATAGCGCGGGCTTGCGAAATAGAGTCCATGCCCGGTTGCTCGCGCTCGGACCAGTCATCAAACATTATGAAAGACGCTGCAGCATTCGTCTTCAGCGTGGAGGCGAGAATATCAAAGCCGGAGAAGGTCATGATGGACTTGACCCCCGGCTGATCCAGAACGCGCGTAGCCATCGCGTCTGCAACCGCACTGGTGCGAGACAGGGAAGCCGCCGGAGGCGTGCTGTAGGCCATCATCACATAGCCTTGATCTTCTGCAGGCACCAAGCCCGCTGGCATACGCGAGAAGACCAACAATGTGACCGCCACAAGCAGGACAAACAGGCCAGACGCCCGCCAGCGATGACGCAGAAAACTGGCGGTAATACGAATATATAGCTCACGCAGCCAGTCAAAGGCGCGCTCAAACCCGGCAAGGAAGCCGTGGCGCGACTCCTCGCTGTGGGCGTGTTGCTTTAACATTAGCGCGCAAAGTGCCGGGGTCAGGGTGAGCGCCACGATCCCGGAGAGCACCACCGATACCGTGATCGCCACAGCAAACTGCCGGTACATTTCCCCTGTTAAACCGTCGACAAAAATCACCGGCAGGAACACCGCGGATAGCACTAACACGATAGCCACCAGGGGGCCGCTAACCTCTTCCATCGCCTGGCGCACGGCGTCCATGGCCGAGCATTTTTGCTCCGCCATAATACGCTCGACGTTTTCAATCACGATAATCGCGTCGTCAACAACAATACCGATGGCCAGGATCAAGCCGAACAGCGTTAGCAAGTTGATCGAGTAGCCGAGAATATACAGCCCGGCAAAGGTTCCCACGATCGATACGGGGATCGCCAACAGCGGAATAAACGTGGCGCGCACATTTTGCAGGAACAAAAACATCACCAGGATCACCAGCAGCAATGCCTCGAAAAACGTGGCAACCACCTCCTTGATCGAATGCTCTACAAATACCGTCGCGTCAAAAGCGAGCTCTATATCCACGCCATCTGGTGCGTTTTCTTTAACCTTGGCCATGACCTGTTGAGCGGCCTTGGCGGTTTCCAGGGCATTGGCACCGGGGCGAAGATACATCGCCACGGGGACCGCCGGTTCGCCGTTAAAACTGCCGCGAAAGGAGTAATCTTTCGCGCCCAGCTCAACCCTGGCAATGTCCCCCAAATGCAGGCTGGCAGAATTTGGCTCGGCGCGAATAATGATGTTTTCAAACTCTTCTACCGTCGCCAGCCGTCCTTGCGTGCTCACGGCATAGGTAAAGGGTTGATCGCTGGATACCGGCTCGGCGCCAAAACTGCCCGCCGCAAAATTGGCATTTTGCTCGCGAATGGCTCTGGCGACGTCTGCCGGTGTCAGACCCAACTCAGCCAGTCGGTCAGGCTGAAGCCAAATACGCATGGAATAGTCACGCGCGCCCATCAACCGCGCGCTGCCAATACCCGGCAGGCGGCGCAGCTCATCGATAACATTGAGCAGCGCATAGTTGCTTAAATAGATGGCATCGTACTGGGGCAATTCTGACGACAGCGAAAATATCATCAGGATATCGGTCGAACGTTTATCTACCGTGATACCCAAACGCTTTACGGCCTCGGGAAGGCGGTTTTCGGCAACCGCAACACGATTACTCACATCAATAGCAGCCTGGTCTGGGTCGGTACCAGTCGCGAAGGTGATATTGATACTGACCCGACCCGCCGCAGAGGCCTGGGTATTCATGTATAACATCCCCTCCACTCCATTCAGCTCCTGCTCCAACGGAGCGGCAACGGTCTCAGCCAGGGTTTCAGCATTCGCGCCGGGATAGGCGGCGGTAACAACGATCTGTGGCGGCAGGATTTGCGGGTATAGCGAGATCGGCAACTGACCGACCGCCGTGGCACCGGCGATCAAAATTAGCAGTGACAGAACAATCGATAATACCGGCCGTTCGATGAAAAAACGCGCGCTCATTGCACGACCTCACTGGCTGGCTGAGACAGTGCCCCCACTTTCAATCGGGCGGGTTGGTCTGCAAAGTTGGGCTTGGGGCCGTAGTTGTGGGCTAATTCTATTCGCTGAGGCGCCAGTAACGATGACGGTCGCACGCGCACCAAGCCCTCTACCACCACTTCTTCACCCGCCTTTAAGCCGGCATCGACAATGCGCCCGCCGTCCACTTCCAATCCGAGTCGCACCTGTCTTACCTCGGCGCGTTGCTGCGCATTCACTACATAAACGAAGCTACCCTTCGCGTTTTGCAGCACGGCCCGTTCGGGCAACACCAGGGCATTGCGGCTGTACAACCCCTGCAATCGCACCCGTACAAATTGCCCAGGCAGCAAGCTGCCGTCTGGGTTAGCCACGGTCGCGCGAAACTGCACGGTACCCGTACGTCGATCAATGGTGCTGTCGCTAAAATCGATATGCCCCAGGTGTGGGTGCTGCTGGTTACCGGCCGTCTCTATCAGCACGGCGCGCTGGCTCTCGTCGTAACTCAACTCACCATCCTTGAGCATACGCCGCAGTAGCAGCACCATTTCATCTGGCAGGGAAATGTTTACCCACAGCGGGTCTAACTGGGTAATGGTTGTGAGCAGACTGTTATTCGGCCCGACCAGCGAGCCCTCGGAAACCCGCTCACGACTGGTCATGCCTGATATTGGCGCCCTCACTTTGCAATAATCTACATTGATCTGCGCAGCGCGCACTTCGGCCTCTGCCAGCTGCACTGCTGCCCGGGCCTGCTCCAGCCCGGACTCGGCATCGTCCCGGTCGCGCTGGCTAATGGCGTTGCTTTGAATCAGCTCGCTGGCACGTCGCCAACGGCGCTCCGCCGACGACAAACTGGCTCGCGCGTTCGCCAGCTGAGCACGGCTACGGCTCAGCGCAACTTCAAAAGGCGCCGCATCGATCTCGTACAGTAATTGGCCTGCCTCGACCCGCGCGCCCTCGGTATAGCGCCGATGCAATAAGATGCCCTCTACCCGCGCGCGAACCTGAACCTCTTTCGAGCTTTCCATGCTGCCCGGGTACTGCCCTCCAACGGGAACATCTTCAGCTTTCAGAACGACCGTTTTCACTGGCTGCGCGCGCTCCTCTGGCGCTGGCGGCGGCGTTTGATCGCACGCAGCAACAAGCAACAGCGTTGTTACGGCAACCAGCACGTGGCGAAAATGGCGTGAATTTCCGATGCTGAGCAGCGGCGCATAAGCGTTCATAGGGGGGACTTCCGAGCCAATCAATCAGGCCGGGTACTTTACATACATGCGTGCACGTATGTAAAGTACCCGGCAATTACAAAACGGTTATTTTCAACGGCAAGCACACCCTATGAGACGTTCGAAAGAAGACGCGGAAGCCACCCGAGAAAGCCTGTTAGGCGCCGCCGAACAGATGTTTGCGGAACAGGGTATTCACAACACCCGGCTCAGCGATGTGGCAAAGGCAGTTGGCGTGACACGAGGGGCCATTTACTGGCACTTTAAAAATAAGGATGAATTGATCAGCGCAATCATTGATCGCCTGAGCACGCCACTGGAAACGGCGATGCAGGCACTGCTCAAGGAGGCGGCCTCGGGCACAATGACCCTGGACGCGCTGGCAGAGACCCTAGTGTTTTCTTACCAACGCTTACTGGAAGTGCCGGCGGCAGAAAAAATCACCCGTTTCGCCATGCGCTACAGCCTCTGCAATGAATCGCCGGTTGTCAGCGCCCAGCTCACTCGAAATCGGGACCAAAATATCGCCCGGCTAACGCAGATTATCGGTTACGCGCAGCAGCACGAGCTTGTGCGCAAGGATCGCAGCGCCCGCCAATTGGCACTTTATATTCGCGCGCACATTATGGGCATCTATCATCAACACCTGTCCTCATCGGAGCTTTACCCCAATGGACTCGAGGATATTCGCTTGTCGATCAACCTGCTGTTCGAGGGCCTGAAAGCCGACGCGTAATGTGTCGCGCCGGGGCTTGTTATGCCTTCTCAGGGGGCGCCGTAGCCTCCAGGCTCAATGGCAAACGGATAGTGAAAATACTGCCCTCGCCCGGGGTTGAAGAAACGGCAATTTCACCGTCGAGTTGTTGGCGAACGATACTGTAAACCAAATGCAAGCCGAGTCCAGCGCTCGCCGCATTGGAGCCGCGACGGGTAGTAAAAAACGGCTCAAAGATACGCTCGCGCACCGCATCCGCCATCCCCCGACCATCATCACTGAAGCGCAAGACAACGGCTTGCTCCGCGCGCTCCACCGACAGGGTAATTCTCCCCTGCTGCCCCGCAACAAACGCGTGACTCAGCGCATTGTTCATCAAGTTGACGATAACCTGAGTCAATCCACCCGGGACCGTTTCAATATAGATGTCGCGGGGGCACTCGAACTTCACTTCGTGTCCTGCGCGACGATAACTCGGAGACAGATGCAGCAACACATCGTGAAGGTAGTCATGCAGGTTAATTTGCCGGCGATCCTCGGAGGACTGATCCACAGACACTTGCTTAAAACTACCTATCAAATTTCCAGCGCGCTGTAGGTTATCCAGTACCATGGTTGCCGCTTCATTCATACGCAGCAAAATGGCATTGCGGCGCTGCTTGTCCGCTTCGTCAGGCACCAACTCTGTAAAGGCCTCAAGTCGCTCCAGGTCGGCCTTAAATGTGGACTGCGCGGTGATGGCAATACCGATGGGGGTATTCAATTCATGAGCAAAACCGGCAACCATGCCGCCCAGCGCCGCCAGTTTTTCTGCCTCGACCAGCTGCCCTTGCGCATCGCGCAACTGTTTGACGGTTTCCGCCAGCTCGCGCCCGGATTCATCAGAGTGATACTTGGCCCCGGTCAACACCAGCAGCGACATCCCCAACAATCCAACAAACAATAACCCGGTGGCCAACACCCCCCAGGGCATCACCGAACGGCTGTCGACCAAGAATTGCTGATTGCCACTGATCTCGAGACGCCAGGTTTGATCGGCGAAGCCCAGCTCCCACACACGCCGAAATATCTCGCCTTTGCCATCACTCTCGCGGCCATCTGCGGCAAAAAGCAGCTGGGGCTTGCTTTCAGCACTCAATAGCCGCAGGGAAATACCCTGCAAACTCTCGCCCTGTAGGGCCGCGGACATCAAATCCCCCAGGCGAAACACGCCGGCAACATAGCCTTCCAACGCCCCATTTTTTATCACCGGGAAATAGACAACCTCGCCCAGCTGTTGCCCCCGCTCTTGTATCAAGCGTATCGGCGCTGTCGCCGAGGGCTCACCACTGGTGGCGGCCTTCATTAAGGCATTGCGGGCAATCGGATTAGAGCTGATATCGTAGCCATAGGCACGGCGGTTGTTGCTTAGCGGTTGTATATAGCGAATCACCACATAACTTTCGCGGCGCGACGCCCGCATCCGCGTGCCATTGCGATCGACCTCCGTAAACACCACGGGCTCGCCAAGCTCCTGGCTCATTAGGCGCTCGAGCTCACCCCTTTCTGAATGAGCTATCACCCGATTCCAGGCAATACCCTGGAAGCCAGGGTTGCGCTGCAAGGCCCCCTGAACAAAACGCCTGAAGTCCTCCGGCGTCACCTCAGATGACGACACAAAGAACGCCTGCGCCGCGTACAAGCTCTCAAAATAACTGTTCAACACCGCATCGCTACGCTGATACAGCTGCCCTGCGTGTCGCTCAAAGGCCGTTTCCTGACGAGCCAGCTCCCAACGGCTGGCAAATACATATAAAAGAACAATGACAACAGATGCCAATAACTGCACCCAAGGGAGCACACGGTTTCGACTTCGCCAAATTCCTCTGGGCTGGGCTCGGTAGACAAATATCAACGGGGCCACCAGCATCACCCCGAGGCCGTCCCCCACCCACCAGGTAAACCAGTTGTAGGGAATGTTTCCTGCCGCTAGCGCGCCAGCCTGCCACAGTGCCGCAGTCCCCACACTGGCGTTGAGCATGCTGCCACCGCCGCACACCAACACAATAAACTTCAGCACATCGCTACTGGTATCCAGGGTGATGGGGTAACCAATGAAGCGGCGCAACAAATACACCGACACCACCGCCTGCACGGCGGCACCCAGCGCAATAATAAAAGGCAGCTGGGCGGACGCTGCCCACGCCGCTACGCCTTCCCCCCACACCAGAGCCCCGTAGCTATTTACCGCGAACGAGCCCAGCGCGACAGCAGGCCAAAATCGGTAGCCGTGCAGGAGTATCACCACCAGCGCAATACCCGCCGAGGGCCAAATCGCCGTGGCATACCCAGGCGGGATCGCCAGCAACAATGCCAAGCGCCCAGCTAGAAAATAGCCGAGCGCCGTGAGCACGAAGACCTGCAGCGACGCTTTAGATATCTGCATTAGATGTCTGCACGTTGAGCGCTCAGACGCATGATTGACCTTCCTCCTACCGCGCACGCGGCAATGCCGCTGGCGCCGAGCTTTCGCCCACCACAAACCGTTAATACAACCGTAGTCTAGAGAAAAGCCCCCAGCGAACTAATAGGTAAATTCGCTTAAAACACCCTCGGGGGTATCGACATCGAGGATCGACGCCATCAGCCAAATGAATTAGGCCATAATGAAAATTTATAACAAATTGAAGCAATTAGCTTAAATTAGCGCACCGCGGTTTTATCGCTTCTTGGCGCTCAATGTAATATGCTATGCCGCTTTTACAAAACGCAACACCAAACCAAAATCAACAATGGATCTTTAAAGATGCTCTTAGGAATTCCAAAAGAACTCGCCTCTGGGGAGAATCGAGTTGCGATCATTCCGAGCGACGCCAAGAAATTGGTCCGCGCGGGAGCCGCAGTTCAGATTGAAGCGGGGCTCGGCTTGGGCAGCGGTTTTAGCGATCAGGAATACGTCGATGCCGGCGCAACCGTTGTCGCAGACCGCAATGCGGTACTCTCTTCAGCAGACGTTGTCTTGCGCATTAGCAAGCCCTCTATTGAAGAAATCAAGCAACTCAAAGCCGGCTGCATTCACGTCAGCTATCTGGACCCTTTCAACGAGCACGAGCTGATTAAGGCCTTCCGCGACCAGCAAGTGACGGCGATCAGCATGGAAATGATTCCACGCAGCACGCGCTCACAAAAAATGGACGCGCTCAGCTCGCAGGCCAGCCTGGCTGGTTATGTGATGGTGCTGCTGGCAACCACTAAACTGCCACGTATCCTGCCAATGATGATGACGCCAGCCGGTACATTGAAGCCCGCTACCGTATTCATCATCGGTGCCGGTGTTGCCGGTCTGCAAGCCATTGCCACCGCAAAACGCCTGGGCGCCAAAGTCGTTGCCTTTGATACCCGCGACGTCGTTGCCGAGCAAGTTCGCTCGCTGGGCGGCAAGTTCCTCGAAATCGACCTCGGTGAAACCGGGCAAACCAAAGATGGTTATGCCGTCGAGCTCACTGAAGAGCAGCGTCAATTGCAGCTCGAAGGTCAGAAGAAACAGATTGCCGAGTCCGACATCGTTATCACCACTGCCCAGGTATTCGGGCGCAAGCCGCCTGTACTGGTCACCAAAGACATGGTTGCTGGCATGAAGCCCGGCAGCGTGATTGTCGATATGGCCGCGGAAACCGGCGGTAACGTCGAGGGCTCTGTAGCCGGCGAAACCGTTGAAGTGGACGGCGTAACAATCATTGGTAACGGCAACTGGGCTAACTACGTTAGCCGCGACGCCAGCCAAATGTACTCATCCAACCTTTTCAACTTGGTTGACGAAGGCTGGGATAAAGAAAAACAAGCGATGGTTATCGACTTCGAAAACGACATTCTGCAGGGCTGTGTGATTACTCACAGCGGCGAAATCGTTAACGACACCATCAAAAACCTGATTAAGTAGGAGACAAAGATGGAAATTGTATTTCTTGCTTTCATCTTGATGCTGTCGATATTTCTCGGCTTCGAGCTGATCAACAAAGTACCCGCAACGCTGCACACTCCGCTGATGTCGGGCTCAAACGCTATTTCTGGGATCACCTTGGTCGGTGCACTGACCTCGGCAGGTGCCGAACACACCCAGCTGGCAACCATTCTTGGTACTGCCGCTGTCGCGTTTGCCACCATCAACGTTATCGGCGGCTATATGGTTACCGACCGTATGCTGGCCATGTTTAAGAAAAAAGAGGACGCATAAACCATGGGTACTGAATTGCTGGTCAATCTGTCCTATGTGGCAGCGGCCGTACTGTTTATTTTTGGCCTTAAAATGCTGGGCTCACCCGCCACAGCACGTAAAGGTAACCTTGTATCAGCGGTAGGTATGTTTATCGCTGTGGTCGTCACCTTGCTCGACCAAAGCATTATCGATTACAAGTGGATTGCAGTTGGTGTCGCCGTTGGCGGTATTATCGGCGCCGTTGTTGCGCGCTCGGTCGCCATGACGTCAATGCCTGAGATGGTTGCTCTGTTTAACGGCTTTGGCGGTATCGCCAGTTTGCTGGTTGGCTGGGCCGCTCTGTACGGTATGGACGCTAGCACCTTCCAAATGATTACGATCGTTCTGTCGATCCTGATCGGTGGCATCACTTTCACTGGCTCTTTGATTGCCTACGGCAAGCTGAGCGAGAGAATGCCTGGGCGCCCTCTGGTATTTGCTGGCCAGCGCTTTTTCAACATCGCGCTGATTATTGCCATCATTGCTTGCTCAGTATTGTTTGCTATGAATCCCGACGTAAGCCTTTACCTCTACTTGGTAATCGGCCTGTCGTGTTTGCTGGGTATCATGCTGGTAATCCCCATCGGCGGTGCCGATATGCCAGTGGTTATCTCCCTGCTTAACAGCTACTCGGGCCTTGCGGCCTGTGCCGCGGGTTTCGCGATCAACAACATCATCCTGATCGTTGCTGGTTCGCTGGTTGGCGCAAGCGGTATCATCCTGACTCAAATCATGTGTAAAGCCATGAACCGTTCACTGAGCAATGTATTGTTCAGCGGCTTCAGTGCGGTTGCAGGTGGTGGTGCCGCTGCCAAAATTGAAGGCGAAGCCAAGGCCATGTCAGCAGACGATGCCTACTACGTTCTCGAAGCCGCTTCTAGCGTGGTGATTGTTCCCGGTTACGGTATGGCCGTTGCGCAAGCACAACACGTGGTAAAAGAGCTTCAAGAGATCCTGGAAAAGAACGGCGCGGAAGTGGTTTACGCCATTCACCCTGTTGCAGGTCGTATGCCTGGCCACATGAACGTGCTGCTGGCCGAGGCGGATGTCTCTTACGACTTGCTTCTTGAAATGGACGCCGTTAACCCACGTATGGAAACCTTCGATGTTGCCATCGTTATCGGTGCGAACGACGTGGTTAACCCCGCTGCTCGCGAGATGGAAGGTAGCCCGATCTACGGCATGCCTGTTATCAACGTCGACATGGCGCGCAACGTATTTGTTATGAAGCGTTCTATGGCTTCCGGTTTTGCCGGCATCGACAACCCACTGTTCTTCAAAGAGAACACGCGGATGTTGTTCGGCGACGCCAAAGAAATGCTGAGCAATATCATCAAAGCGTTCAGCTAAGTTCTGAAGCAATGAAAAAAAGGGCGACTGCTTAGCAGTCGCCCTTTTTTTATACCCTCATTACCACCCTCGCAATAGTTGCGAACTAGGGCCTGTTAACACTAACTGCCCTCTAGCGTTTGCTTTAGGTCAGGCAGAACCTCATTGAGCATTTCGCGCAGCGCAACTAACTTCTCTAGCGATACCCCTGACGACTGCAACAGCTCCCACGGCACACAGGCGCAGCGGTCTCGCAATGCCCGTCCCGCCAGGGTGAGGTGCACCATCACCTGCCGCTCGTCCTGACCATCGCGCTGACGGCTAATATACCCCTGCTGCTCCAAACGCTTAAGTAATGGCGTCAAGGTATTGGTATTGAGTATTGCCCGGCGACTAATCGTTTTGACAGGGCACGGCGCCTCCTCCCACAGGATCATCAATACGATGTACTGGGGGTAAGTAATACCCAGCGGCTCCAGGCGGTCTTTGTACAAACGCGTCACTAAACGCGAAGCCGCATACAGCGGGAAGCACAACTGATTGTCGAGCTTTAGCTCCTCGGGCATGCTTTCCTGAAAGCCGGCGTCGTCGGACATCTTCTACCTCGTTAGGCCTGTAGCGCAGCTTCAATATCGGCCTCTAGCTGCTCGGGCTTTGTTGTTGGGGAATAACGCTTAATGGGCCGCCCATCTTTACCCACTAAGAACTTAGTAAAGTTCCATTTTACTGCATTCGTCAAAGTGCCAGGAGCCGCCTTTTTCAAATAAGCGAATAATGGGTGCGCGCCCTTACCATTGACCTCGATTTTCTCGGTAATGGGAAAACTCACACCGTAATTGATGAGGCAGTTGCCCTGAATTGCCTCAGAATCCCCCGGCTCCTGGTTGGCAAATTGGTTACACGGCGAACCAATAATCACCAAGCCCTTATCTGCATATTTATCATAGAGCGCCTGCAAGCCTTCATATTGCGGGGTTAAACCGCACTTACTGGCGGTATTCACCACCAGGACAACCTTGCCCGCGTAATCGGCCAGGTTCATTTCTTTGCCCTGCAGGCTATTAATTTTGAAATCGTAAAGACTACTCATAATCTTACCTTCCTCGCATAAGGGGCTACGCTTATACATAGCCTAAAAATCAAACAACAACTCGATTATATCGCGCGCGATATAATTTACCAGTAAAATTAAAGTTTCGCGATTACGCGCCGTTATCATGACTGGCGACTGCCGATAATCCCTTAACGCAACCAGGCCACGGTATGGTGATCATTAATCCTACCCACAACACTCAGCCCGCCGCCCTTCTGCGGCCTGCAGGCCCTGCCCCGGTGCTCGCGCCGGACCGAGTGATGAATGCGGTAGTGCTGGGCGAGCGCGCTCAGCACCTATACGAGCTTGCGTCGGGCAGTTTGCGGATGATGGCCGAAAGTCAGACGCCGCTGAGAAAAGGCGAGCAACTCCAGCTTCAGGTCGTCGGCCGAGATGCGCAACAGCGCCCGGAGCTGCGAATTATGCAGCGCGGCGACGTGAATATCGCGCCTATTCTTCGCGACCGCCTGCCGCAGCAACAGGGCTTGAACCAGTTAATGGCCACCCTCAGTCAGCTCAGCCAACAGCTGTCCCCGTCAGTGCAAAAGTTATTGGCGCCCGTACTGGCCAGCATTCCCCATCGCAAACAACTCAGCGACGGTGAGCGCGTTAAAACAGCGTTGCAAAATAGCGGCCAGTTTTTTGAGGCCAAGCTGCTAAAAAATGCACCGAGAAACCTCGATTTCAAAGCCGCACTATTGAAGCTCGCCGCGCAGCTCGACCAGCAGGCTGCCGCGCCGCCGAAAGCGCCACTTGCCAAGAACTACCCGCTGCCAACAGCTACTGTTGCAGGCAAAGCAACTGGCGACACTGCAAGCCCCCAGCCCGGAGCAAACATCGCCCCCAAGGCAGCCCCCCTTTCAACGCCAAGCGCACCCATACCGCGCAATGAGGGCAACCGTGCCTACCAGGGCACGCTGAGCGCGAGCAAAACGGCCGACCTGCCCGGGCAACTTTCCCCCCAGCCACGAACCCCACCCAGCGCCGCTAACCAGCACGAAGTCACGCAGCAGGGGCTGCTTCGCGACGTTCGCGGCGCTCTGGCCCGGCTGGATGTGCAGCAACTGGTGCAACTGCAAACCGGCCGAGAGGCCACGGGAGTGGTGGAACTGCCGATCAAGGATCACGACGGCATCGATATCTGGCAGTTTCAGTTTCAGCCCCCCAGGCAGCGAGACGCAGGCGAAACGTCCCAGCACCCGCATGCCCCCGGAGATGACAATCAACAACGCGGTTGGGCCCTGAATTTGTGCTTTGACCTTCCCGGCCTCGGGGCGATGAAAGTGGCGCTCGCAGAAGTAAACCAACAACTCGAGATACGTTTCACCGCCAGCAATGCCGAAACTCTGGCGCTGTTAAACCGGCATCAGCATGTACTCCGGGAACAATTACAAAACCAGGAAGTGCCCATTGCCGATATTGTTTGCCAGTGCGGAAATCCCAGCGCCTCAGGCAGCCGTTCGTTCGTGTCATCTCTACTGGATGACCACGCATGAGCACACAGGGTAATCACGGCAGTATCGCCGTTTCCCTGCATTACGACGGCAGCAATGCCCCCACTGTCAGCGCCAAAGGCGAAGGCAGCGTCGCGGCGAAGATTCTTGCGTTAGCAGAGGAAAATGATGTTCCCATCTACCAAGATACACAGCTCTTGCAGCTGCTTAGCAGAGTGGATTTAGATAGCGAAGTGCCGCCATTTATGTACGTGGCCGTGGCGGAAATCATCGCCTTTGCCTACCGCCTGAAAGGACAAGTACCGAAGGATTACTACTACCGTCACGACAGCGGGACGGTCTATCAGGCAGAGGATGACAGCGAACGCGAGCCTTAGCGCGTACTGCGCATGGCCGCAATTAACTCGGCTTCCGAGCGGCTCACACCACAGCGCTCGATCAATGCCTGAACATCGAGCCCTTGGTCGGCCATGCGAATCGCCTGTTGGTAAAAGCGCGGATCGCGCTTTTCGCTTTCGATCTGCTGCTGGCGGTGCCCCACTAACTCTAAATATTCTTCCAGCGCCAATACCCGCTCACCGAGAACCGACAGTGCACTGGCCTGGTCATCGATTTTACGCTGCAGGCCGCCGATCTCCTCACGTAAAGCCAGCTCAATATGTTCGGCCTTGGAGCGCCGCCCCTGCCACAGGTAAAGCAGAATGGCCGCACCGGCCACGCTCATTAAAATGCCTAACACCGTCAGGTCATCCAGCTGACTAAACCAGGCGACCAACATTGCTTGTGGGGCTTCTTGCATTGCGACCTCCGCGTCCTATGCTGCCAGCCAGTCGCCGAGGCGGCTTTTTAATCGCACGACTGCCTGACTATGAATTTGGCAGACACGCGACTCGCTCACTTCCAGGACCTCACCAATTTCCTTCAAGTTCAGGCCCTTGTCGTAATACAGCGCCATGACCAGCTTCTCTCGCTCTGGCAGCGCGTCAATTTGAGACGCCAAGGCGCGCTGCAAGCCTTCATCTTCAAGGTCGCGCAACGGGTTTTCATCCAGCTCGGCATCGGCGCTGAATTCCTGGCCGCCCTCCCCGGCTTGCTCCAGGCTAAACAAGCGCACGCCAGACGTATCGCGCAGCAGCTCATGGTATTCGTTAATATCAATGCCCATCTCTGCGGCAATATCGGCGGCCTGGGCTTCGCGCCCCAATTTGGCTTCGGCACGCGTCACCGCCGCTGACAGTTCGCGCAGTTGGCGGCTTACCGAGCGCGGCGCCCAGGCGCCCTGGCGCATTTGATCGATCATGGCACCGCGAATGCGAATACTCGCGTAGGTTTCGAAACTCGCCCCCTGCCCAGCTTGAAAATGACTGGCGGCTTCGAGCAAGCCAATCATCCCCGCCTGGATCAGGTCATCGACCTCCACACTGGCTGGCAGGCGGCTGACAAGGTGGTAGGCGATGCGCTTTACCAACGGCGCATGACGCGTCACTAACTCGTCGCGATTGCCCACCTGCACATCGAGGTAAGCAGCGTGACCACTCACACGGCAACTCCTCTCAGAGCTTCGGGCTGCATCATTCTATCAACGAAGAATTCCAGGTTGCCACTGGGGCCGTTTGGCATGGGCCATTTGTCGACGGTTTCCGCAAGTTTGCGAAAGGCCAGTGAGGCATCGGCACCCGGATAGAGCTCACTCACTGCCTGCTGCTTGGCATCCGCCTTCACCAGAAAACGGTCTCGGGGGATAAAGCCCGCGTATTCAAGTGTGACATCCAGAAAGCGTTGCGCCACTTCGTTGAGGCGCTCGAAGCCGTCGCGTGCCTGATCGTGGCTATCCACCATGTTACGCAGCACTTTGAAGCGCTTGATGCCCGCGTCGCGGCTCATCACTTTAATCAACGCATACGCATCAGCCATCGACGTGAGTTCGTCAGTCACCACAACCAACACATACTGGCTGGCCTGGCTAAAGGTAATCACACTGTCGGAAATACCCGCCGCGGTATCGACAACCAATACGTCGTAGTCATCGTTCAAGCCGCTGAGCGCTCGGACAATGGCACCGTGCTGGTCGCTGCCCAGCTCAGCCATTTTCTTAATGCCCGAGGCCGCAGGAATAATGGATATGCCGCTGGGTCCCGGCATCAAAATATCCTGAATATCACACTGGCCTTCCAGCACATGGGAAAGATTCCACTTGGGCCGCAAGCCGAGCATGATGTCTACATTCGCCAAGCCCAGGTCGGCATCCATCAGTAACACGCGGCGGTTGCGCCGTGCCAGTTGGCAAGCCAGGTTAACGGAAACATTGGTTTTTCCCACACCGCCCTTTCCGCTACTTACTGCAATTACTTTTACTGGGTTCATGTTTTATCCTTGTTGTGTCACTGAGACCTGGGCAGCACTGAGGCAATGTCCAAAGCCTGCCCTAGCAACTATAGCTTGAACATCGGTATTTACCCGAGTCATGCCTGCACACCAATATGCTGAGCGCGACCGCTATCTGCGGCCTGGCGGCGCGCTGGCGGGGTAAAGCTCATCGCCATTTTCATGGCCATATTCACTAACTTGCCCGCGTCGGCAACACAGAGGTTTTGCGGCACTTTCGGCCCGTTGGTACACCACACCGCCGGCAGGCGGTGCTGAATCAGGTTCGACAGTAATCCGCCCAGTCGCATTGCCTCATCGATACGGCTAATCACCACTCCCGCTAAATTGAAGCGACTGTAGGCATCGATAATTTCACTTTGAACATAGGCTTCGACATCGGCAGGCAGCGTCAGGTAACAATGGGCGCCACCGAGTCCTGCAAGTAATTTTTCGAGTTCGTCCAGGCCCTCGTGGTCGCGGAAGGACAGCCCAGCGGTATCAATCAATACCAGCGACTTCTTCTGCAACACCCGAAATGTTCGCGCCGCTTCTTGCGGGCTGTCTGCACTGTGAACCGGAATTTGTAAAATTCGACCGTAGGCGCGCAGCTGCTCCTGAGCGCCTACGCGACCACTGTCGGTGGTTAAAATAGCGATACCATCACGGCCGTGCTGCATCACGTGCTGAGCCGCCAACTTCGCAATCGTGGTGGTCTTGCCCGCGCCCTGGGGGCCCAATAGGCAAATGGCGCCGGTGCGCGGCGGCTCGCTAATAGGCAGCTGGCGCACCAGCAGCATTTTTAGCATTTCTCGCTGCACCGCCTCGCTTTCATCGCTGGGTAATTCACGCTGCAGGCTTTCAGCAATGCTGGGGTCGATATCCATGGCCGACAGCATTTGGTGGCTCGACTTCTGGGCCGGCTGCTTGGCGGTTAGCTGCTGCCAATTGTTGTCCTTGAGCTGGCTCATCAGCATCGACTTCATGGCGGCCAGCTCTTGTTTCAAGTCGTGCAACTCATCGTTTTGCGACCACGCCAATTGCGGCCCGGAAGCGCCGCTCACTGCCTCCTGGCGAGCGGCGGGTGCGGGGCTCTCGGCCTGTTCGCGACGTGAGCGCAATGCATCTAACGCGGTTCGTTCTTTGTCGGCGTCAGTCGCGGTCGGCAGCGACGGTTCACCTTCCCAGCTCACCACCAGCTCCACACCGCCGGCCACAGACTGGCAGTCGAGGATTACCGCATCGGGGCCATGTGCCGCGCGAATCATCCGCATGGCCTGTTCACTGTCTGCCGCCCGATATTTTTTAACGTTCATCTACCGCTCCCGCTGAGCTAACACCTTTTAGGTCAGTCGCGCCTGCTGTCCGATCGTCGATAGCAGGTGAACCTCTTTACTGTCTGGCACCTCGTTGTACGACAGCACGTGAAGTGCCGGTACACTGCGTCGCGTAAAGCGCGACAACCATGCCCGAATCGAGGGTGATACCAATACCACCGAGGGCTGACCGGCCAGTTCCTGACGATTGCTGAATTCCGCCAACTCGCGTTGAATCCGCTCGGCAATGCCGGGTTCCAAACCAATGGCGCCAGCGCCACCTCTCACCATATCCTGCAACATCTGTTCCAGATCTGCGTCCAGCGCCACAACGGGCAATTCTTCCTCTAAGCCATTGATTTCCTGGACAATCATCCGCCCAAGCGAGACCCGAACCCCCTCCAATAATTCGTCAGGATTTTTGCTACGCGGCGCTTGCTCCGCCAAAGATTCGGCGATCAGGCGAATACTGCGAATCGATACGTTCTCTTTCAGGAGGTTTTGCAACACCTTCACAACCACGCTGAGTGGCAGTTGCTGGGGAACCAGCGATTCAACCAATTTAGGATCGCTGCTCGCCAGGCGATCAAGCAGTTGCTGAACTTCCTCGTGCCCCAGTAGCTCGTGAGCGTGTTGCTTCACCACCTGGCTGAGGTGGGTCGCCACCACGGTGCAGGGGTCGACAACGGTGTAGCCGAGAGTCTGCGCCTGATCGCGCTGGCTGGGGTCAATCCATATTGCATCCATACCGAAGGCGGGGTCTTTGGTTGGCATGCCGGTTAATCCGGGCTGAGCACCACCGGGGTTTATTGCCAATTCCTTGCCCACTTGTATTTCGCCCTGGGCAACACTGTCACCGAGCAATTGCACGCGGTAGCTGCCCGGTGAAAGCTCCAGGTTGTCGCGAATGTGAACCGGCTGAACCAAGAAACCCAGGTCCTTGGATAGCTTTTTGCGCACCCCGGTAATGCGGGTGATCAGCTCACCGCCTTGGTTTCGGTCAACCAGAGGAATAAGGCGATAGCCCACTTCCAGGCTCACCACATCCATCTGCGTGACCTCATCCCAGTTTAGCTCGCTGGGCTCCTGTGCCTCAGGCGCAGGTTCAGTATCGGGAAGCTCCTCCACCACCGCCGGTTTTTTGGCGCGCTGGGCAATTAACCAGCCTGCGCCGCCGCAGGTACCGGCCAGCAGCAAAAACACCACATTAGGCATGCCGGGAATGATGCCGATCATGCCCAGCACCGCCGCAGACAGGTAGAGCACTTCGGGCTTGGCCGCCATTTGCCCGACGACTTGCTCACCCATATTTTGCGGCCGGGAAATACGCGTCACGATGATCGCAACAGCGGTCGACAGCAGCAGCGAGGGCAACTGCGCGACGAGGCCGTCACCGATGGTCAGCAGGGTGTAGTTATGCATCGCCTGGGAGAAGCTCAGGTCGTGCTGGCCAACGCCCACCCCCAAACCGCCGATCACGTTAATAAATAGAATCAGGATCCCGGCGACCGCATCGCCGCGAACGAACTTACTGGCACCGTCCATGGAGCCGTAGAAGTCAGCTTCCGTTCGCACTTCCTCGCGGCGAATGCTGGCCTCTTCTTGACTGAGAATACCGGCATTCAAATCGGAATCGATGGCCATTTGTTTTCCCGGCATGGCATCAAGGGTAAAGCGCGCCGTCACTTCAGACACCCGGCCGGCACCCTTGGTCACGACGACGAAGTTGATCACCACCAGAATGATAAATACCACCATCCCGACCACGTAATTGCCGCCGATAACGAACTCGCCAAAGGACTCAATCACTTTGCCAGCGGCCCCGGGTCCAGTGTGCCCCTCGAGCAATACCACACGGGTAGATGCCACATTGAGGGCCAGTCTCAGCAGCGTTGCCAACAGCAACACCGTTGGGAAAACCGAGAAATCAATCGGCCGCTCGATGTAAATGACCGCCAGAATAATCACCAGAGACAAGGCGATATTGAAGGTAAACAGCAAGTCCAGCAGGAACGGCGGCATAGGGATGACCAACATGGCCAAGCAGGCCATCATCAGTGCCAACACGCCGATTCCGCTACTTGCGATGCCCTGTGCCCAGTTGGGCATGGTCAGTTGTTGAGTCGCCATCACATACTCTCGATTATCGGTTGATCACTGCCCTAGAGCAGATCCTTTAAATACACATCATCTATTTCAGGCTCGGGCGCCACAGGGTATTCACCACCCATGGTCTGCCAGCTGCGCAGTTGATAGACGTAGGTCAATATTTGCGCGACCGCCAAGTACAGCCCGGCAGGAATTTCTGCATCCAGCTCTGTACTGGCGAATACCGCCCGGGCTAATCGCGGTGATTCCACGATGGTTACCGCATTGTCCTTGGCCAGTTCGCGAATTCGCGCGGCGACCTGATCGGCGCCTTTGGCCACCAACACTGGCGCAGACGAGCGGGCTTCGTCATAGCGCAGCGCCACAGCGAAGTGGGTTGGGTTGGTAATGACCACGTCGGCCGTTGGCACCTTCTCCATCATGCGCTGACGCGCGGCGGCCTGCTGCATCTCCCGCAGCTTGGCTTTCACTTCCGGGCGGCCATCTGACTCTTTGTGCTCATCGCGAACTTCCTGGCGCGTCATGCGCAGTTCCTTCTTGTAATTCCATAGCTGCCAGGGCACATCGATCGCGGCGATAACCACCAGGGGCAAACTGACAATAAGAAAGAACCAGTCCAGCAAGGCCGCACTGTTAGCAATACTCTGCCGAGGGTCTTGCAAACCCAGGCCGAGAATATCCTCGGCCATGAATTGCAGCACTAAGAAGGCGGCCAGACCGATAAAGGCCATTTTGGCAATGGACTTCACCAACTCGCCCAGGCTGCGCACGGAAAACAGCTTGCCCAGCCCCTTGATCGGGTCGAGGCGATCGAACTTGAAACTCAGGTTAAAGGTCCAGCCGCCCAGCACCACATTGGCGATAATGGCCGCCAACAGGGTCACCAACATCAACGGCCAGATCGACAGCAGCCCATGCACCAACAACCCGTACAGTTGGCTGGGAAGGCTTTCCGTGGGGCTGAGCAAAAACGACGGTGAGAAGCTACCTCGCATAATGCCCTGCATGGACTGCGCCAGTTGCCCACCTGTGGCAATCAGCATGAGCGCACCGGCCATGGTGACCATCATCGTGGCTAATTCCTTGGAGCGGGCAACCTGGCCTTTTTTGCGGGCATCGGCCAGTTTCTTGGCGGAGGCCTCTTCTGTGCGTTCTTGTCCGTCCTGATTCTCTGCCATGTCAGCCCCCTATAAACAGTGACAGCTGGGCCAGCGCGCGATCGAGCAACTGGCTGAGAACCGGAAGTAAATTCGGGATTAATTGATCGACAATCAGATAGCCCATGAGCATGGCCAACGGGAAACCCACGGCAAACAAGTTGAGGGTCGGCGCTGCACGGCTGATCACGCCGACGGCAACCTGGACAACCAGCAGGGCAATAACCGCAGGGATAGACACGCGCACCGCCGCCGAAAACAACTCGCTGCCCCACTGGTAGACAACGCTTAGCGACTCCGGCGAGACCAGGCGACCGCCTGCGGGCCAGATTTCAAAGCTGCGTGCCAACAAGCTGATCAGGTCCAAGTGACCTTCCAGCGCAACAAACAGCAGCATGCAGATAATCAGCAAATACTGGGAGAGCACCGGCACCTGGATTCCGCGTTGCGGGTCGACCATCATCGCAAAACCCAGGCCCATGCCGTTGGCGATCAATTGCCCGGCCAAAATAATGCCGTCGAAAACCAACTGCACAATAAAGCCAATGCACAGGCCAATCAGCAACTCGTTGCTCAGTATCAGCATGCCTTCAATACTGAGAATATTAATCGCTGGCATCGGCGGTAATACCGGCAGCAGCAACATGCATAGCACCACGCAGAACAGTGCCTTGGCGCGATTGGGGATGTAGGAAGCGCTAAACAGCGGCGCGGTGAGCATAACGCCACTCACCCGCGCGAATGGCAGCCACAGGCTGGCCATCCACGAAAGTATTTGCGCCTCATTGACCGCAATCATCACGCGTTCATCCCACTAAGACCGGGATCATTTCAAACAGCTGGCGGGTGTAATCGAGCAAGTGCCGCAGCATCCACGGGCCGGTTATCCCCAACACCGCCACCAGCACCACCAGCTTCGGGATAAAACTCAGGGTCATATCCTGAATTTGTGTCGCCGCCTGAAACATACCGATCAACAGGCCGGCCGCCAGGGCTGCCAGCAACAATGGCGCCGCCAACAGCACGGTGATATTCATGCTCTGGCGACCCAATTCAATAACCGTATCGGGATTCATAGGCACCTCACCGGAAGAAACTGGCTGCGAGCGAACCCATAATCAGGCTCCAACCATCGACCAGGACAAACAACATGATTTTGAAAGGCAGCGAAATCATCATCGGCGACAACATCATCATCCCCATCGACATCAGCACGCTGGCGACAACTAAGTCGATAACAACGAAGGGAATGAACACCAGGAAGCCAATTTGAAACGCCGTTTTTAGCTCGCTGGTTAAAAACGCCGCCATCAACACCGTGAAGGGCACGTCCTCGGGCTGTTGATACGCCTCGTGGCCGGCAATCGCTGCAAAGCGTGCGATGTCATCTTCGCGAGTCTGGCTTAGCATGAATTCGCGAAATGGCGCAAAGCCCTTTGTGACCGCTTCCTGAAACGGCATTTCTTCGGCGATGTAGGGGCCGATCGCCTGGGTATAGGCAACTTCGCCCACCGGATACATGATGAACAGGGTAAGAAACAGCGCGAGACTTAACAGCACTTGATTAGACGGCGTTTGCCCGGTGCCCAGCGCCTGACGCAAAATCGACAACACGATCATGATGCGAGTAAAGGCCGTCATTCCCAGCAATAGCGCCGGCAGCATGGTCAGCGCCGTCATTATCGCCAGCAACTGCAGCGACACGCTGTACTCCTGCCCGCCTGCCGCATTGGGCGTGCTATTCACCGCCGACAGAGACAGGGGGTCTGACGCCAAGGCCAGCGAGGGGATTGTCAGAGCAAGGAGGAGTAACAGGGGCTTAAGGCGCATGGCTGAAACCCTCGCGAAGATGGCCCGCTTTTTCTTTGAGCAGCGCGGCGAAGTCCTTGCTTTTCTCCGCTTCCGGCAGCTCCGCCGTCGGCCAGCTGTGTAAGGTTTGCATTGACGAGGGCGTACACCCCACCAGCAAACTCTGATCGCCCACCTGCACAACCAACAGCTTTTCCTTTACGCCAAGGGGGATTTGCGACACCACAGCAATACCACTTAACTTGGGCGCCTGTGCGGCGCGCAAACGGCGCAAAAACCACATCCCCGCTATTAGCAGGGCCGCCATCAGCATCAGGCTGCCCAGCAACCCAATCACATCTTCACCGCCGGCGATGGGCAAATTTACCGCGGCAGGCGCCTGGGTCTCCTCAGCCCAAACCGGCGTTGCGAGCGCGACGGGAAGCAGGAGGGCGCGGATCATGACGCAGCCTCCTCCTCATCATCCTGCCCGAGCACCTCAGTCAGCATGATGCCAAATTTCTCTTTGACGACGACGATCTCACCACGCGCCACCAAGGTGCCATTTACCAGCACGTCCAAGGGGGTGCCGGCAGCCCGATCCAGTTCGATAATCGCGCCTTGATTGAGCGCTTTGATATCCCGAATGCTCATGCGCGTCCGGCCGACTTCCACCGATACATCCACATTGACGTCGAGGATTTTGTCCAAATTCAAATCGTTTGCCATAGTCCTTTCCTACCCTTCCTGCATCGGTTTCTTGGCGCTGGCAGAACCTGTGATCTGCACGGCCAGTTGACCTTGGTGACTGCCAAAATGCCCTTTCAATAGCGCCTGCCCGGCCACGCAGAGCAGCACATCCTCGGCACTGACCAGCGGGATCACATCGCCTTTCTTAAGGTTTGCAACACGCTGGAGGCTCAACTGCGTTTTGGGAAGCTGGGCAACCAGCTCAACCGGCGCTTCCTCCACCCGCTGCGAAAGACGGCTGCGCCACTCTTCACTGGCGGGCTTCTTGCCTGTGGATGCGCCGCTGTCTGCCAGGCTGTCGCGTACGGCATCAATGGCGCTCCAGGGCACTACCGACCACAGCCCGCCGGTAAATTCGCCAATGGAAACCTCGAATCGTGTCGCGACCAGTGAGTCCGCTTCGTTAAAGCCTTCGAGTAAGCGCGGGTCGGTACACTGGCTGGACACAGCGGGGGCAGACTTCATCACCGACTTCCACGCCACCGCGATATCCGGTAGCAATGCGCCGACCAGAATTTCCATAAAGCTGATTTCGGATGTGGAAAACTGCTCCCGCGCGGCATCGGCTTCGCCGCCATGACCGCCGAAATAGCGATCCACCAGGTTAAAGACCAGCTCCGATTCAAAGGCAATCAACAAGTCGCTGCTCAGCGGCATACCCGAGATCAAGGAAATGCTGCAGGGCGCGGGTAGCGTGTTTTGCAGCTCGTCGAATTTCATCACCGTAATGCGATCGGTGCGAATGCTCTCAACGCTGCTAACAAACTCTCGCACACGCTCAACCGCCGCGTTGCCAAATTGGGATTGAATGAGCGACAAGGTGGGGATCAGACGCTGAACGGCGTAATCCTGTCGCGCGAGGTTGTATTTGCCGTCGTCGTTCGCCTTTGGCTCTTCATCCATCAGCGCTTCGAGTTCTTCGGGGTCCAGTACACCGCTCATGGCAGCGCCCTCACTGCATCACAAATTTGGTGAAATACACATCTTCAATGCCGCCCTTGCCGGTTTCCGCTTCGAGCACACTGTTGATGGTCGCCACTGTCATGGCCTGTATTTCCTTGCGGCCTTCGAGGCTGTTAATCATTTCCTTCGTCAAACTGCTGAACATCATGATGAGTTCGTGGCGAATGCGAACTTCGTAGTCTTCAAGTTTTGAGATCACTTCTTCATCGCGGCTCATAACCTCAACGTCTACCTGCAAGAAGCGCGTAGACCGCTCATTAAAGAGATTGACCACAAATGAAGGTGACAGGCTGTGAATGATCGGCGCCTTCACGGCCGGTACGGCAGCTTCTGCCTCTGCAGCAGGTTCATTACTGCCGCGCATCACAAACCACGTTCCCCCTGCGGTTGCCGCCAGCAGCACAACGACCAAGCCAATCAATACGAATTTGTTTTTAAACATTGCGTTTTGCCCTTCTCTCTCACCGGTGAGGTGCCAAAAAACCAACGAATACATGTCGCGTAGAGAGAAAATTGCAAAGGCTATGCCAGATATTTTTTTGCTTTTATTTCATAAGGTTAAGCTAACTTCAGGCCCTCGCGCCAAGAATTTGGCAGGCCAGCGGCCGCCCATTGGCGGCAAGTGAAGAGAAGACGTTCAAACAGATCGGCGCCTGTCTAAACCTCAGTGGTGGCGACAGGCGCGAGAAGATTTGCCAGCGCTAGCATTCACTACGCCGGGGTGAGCTAAGTCGGAATTAACTATACCGGGGTTAGCTATACCGGTATTAGCTATGCTGGGGTTAGTTATGCATAGTCATCTACCGCCGAATCCCCTCTTGAAGACCCTTTAGGCGCGCTGTCTTCTCGGCTGGCCTCTGGCTCACTAGCGGGCTCCGCATCACCGGAGAAATGCACCACGCCGCGCTGAGCGCGGTCAGAAAACTGCTGACTTTGCTGCTGTTGCTGTGCGTCGGCCCAGGCGGATTGGTGACTCACCTTGACCTCTTCCAGGCGCATGCCCTGTTGCTCCATTGCCTGGCTTAACCGCGGCATCAAACGTTCGATCAACTCGCTGGTTTCGCTGTGCTGGGCTTGGAACTGCACCGACGCCTTGTCGCCCTGCATACTCAACTGTACGTGGATGCCTCCCAGCTCTTCCGGGTTCAGCTGCAGTTGTGCGGTTTGCGTTCCGGTACTGCCCATCCACTGTATGCGCGATGCCACCGCTTGGCTCCACGCGGGGTCGTCAATGGGGTTTTGACTAATGGTGAACTGAACAGCTGCCCGATCAGCTGGCGGCGCTGGTCGGATAGTTAACTGCCGTGTCAGATCCGCAAACTCCAGGCTGTCGGCACCCGCATCGACACTCGCTACCTCAATGGCCGGTGGCGCGCTGGCGATGCGCGGCGTCACTGGCGCATTCACTATGGGCGCCGACGCCATTGACGCTGCAGCATGTTGAGCAGCCGGGTCCGCAGCTATGGCAACACTGTGTATTTGCGGCTTGGTCTGCAATGCACCGGGCGATGGACTAACCGGCGTACTGGGCGAGATACTTGCTGCATCGACCACTTGCGCCTCTATGTTCTGCGCAACAGGACGCTGGCTGCGAATTGCTTCAGCCACCGCGCCAAAAGAGGATAACTGCGGCGGCAGCACAGTACTGCTTTGCGGCAATGGTTGACCGATTAGCGGCAAGGGCTGGCCGCCCTCGCCACCATCGGCCTTCAGTAAATCAGACGACTGAACTAATTCATCCTGAGGGCTCGGCAGCTCGGCCTCGTCACCCGCCAATCGCGCCAGCGCCTGAGCGGACAAATGGTCGAAACTAATCCCCTCAACCGGCGCGTCAGGCGTTTGTTGCGCGGCTAGTAAATCGCTGAAAGCCGCTAGCGGCGAGGCGTCGCCGTCGCTCAGAGGCAGGCCCTCCAGGTCCGGCGATGTTCCCGCAGCAGATGGGGTAAGTGATGCAAAAATGGCCTGTACAGTATTCATATTTTCATCCCATTTTGTCCGATAGCCCTGCGCGGAAACGTCCCGCATGGCGTCGACACAGCGATAATGGCGGCTGCCAAGTTATCGTCACTGAGTGGATTACAGCAATTGATGTGCCAATGCGGACTTTCGGCATACCGCGCACAATGGCTCCGCAAAGTGATTGGCTCGCGTGAGTATCAAAGCCCGAGCAAGGGGTAGGATAGAGGGGAATAATAGTAAGGCTGACTGGCCCGTTCAGATTAGGCGTGACGCTGGCGCCACACGAAGCGTTGCGATGACAGCTCATCACTCTCTCGCTGCTCGCGGGCATCCTGTTCTCGACGCTCGACGCGCTTATAACGCTCCAGCAGCTGCTCCATGCTCATACTATGTTGGCGCGCGGTCATCCACTGTTGGCGTATGTCGTCGAGCTGTGCGGCGCAGCGCGCCACTGTATCGCTCTGCTGACGAATAGCCTGCGCCAGGCGGGAGAGAAACAAGCGGCTTTCCTGGAGATGCTTAAGGTCACAGTGACGACTCTCCGTCGCGCGACGGTAATCATCGTAATACTGCTGCAGCTCGGTCAATTTATCTCGCTGTTGCTGATGTTGCTGTTGAACCGCGGCATAGCGCTGCGCCACTTCTTGCTCTTCGCGCTCGGCAAATTCCTGCACGGGCTTGAGGCGTTGTGACTTCTTTGCATGACTCATAGCGAACGTCCCCGGTTACCGGCGCAGAGCACTACTGAATGATAGTGTCCTGCAAATTGCTGTCATCATTGAAGGTGACAATTTCAGCGAGTTTGTCGAGGGATTGGTCAAAGCCCTCCGACTCATCAAAATCCTGCTGCAAAAACGCCTGTATGCGTGGCCACAGTGCTATTGCTTGATCGACTCGACTGTCGGTACCACGCTGGTAGGCACCAATGCTAATCAGGTCGCGATTTTGCTGGTAAAGCGAAATCAGCTGTCGCAGCTGACGCACCATCGACTGATGAGCCTTGTCGGTGATGTCGTTCATTGCGCGACTAACGGAACGCTCTACGTCAATCGCGGGAAAATGCCCCGCATCCGCCAGACTTCGAGACAGCACAATGTGTCCATCCAAAATCGCCCTGGCGGAGTCGACAATGGGGTCGTTTTGATCATCCCCTTCTGCCAACACGGTATAAAACGCCGTAATCGAACCACCACCTTCCCGACCATTGCCGGCCCGTTCCACCAGGGCAGGTAAGCGAGCAAACACCGACGGTGGGTAGCCCTTTGTTGCCGGCGGCTCTCCGGTCGCCAGCGCAATTTCCCTCTGAGCTTGCGCGAAGCGCGTTAGCGAATCCATCAGTAATAACACCTGCTTACCCTGGTCGCGAAAGTGCTCGGCCACCGCACTGGCCAGCCAGGCTGCCCGTAAACGCATCAGTGGCGGGTGGTCGGCAGGTGTCGCGATCACCACCGCTTTGCGCATTTCATCGCCGCCGAGAATATTGTCGATAAAATCCTTCACTTCGCGCCCACGCTCACCGATCAAGGCAACCACCACTACATCGGCATTGGTATAACGCGTCATCATTCCCAGCAGCACACTCTTACCCACACCACTGCCGGCAAACAGACCCAGTCGCTGCCCCTGCCCCACGGTAAGCATGGCGTTTATCGCTCGCACACCGACATCCAGGGGCTGGTGTATGGGGCGCCTGACCAGTGGATTGATCGGGGGAGAGTTTAGCGGGCGCTGCTGTTCGCAGCGCAGCGGGCCGCGACCGTCCAGCGGTTCGCCAGCGCCGTCGATCACCCTGCCCAACAGGCCATCACCGACGGCTATGTTGGAGCTTTTACGAATCGGCCTCACCCGGGCATGGGGCATCACCCCGCGGAGTTCGCCGGTGGGCATTAGCAACAGATGATCGCTGGCAAAGCCAACCACTTCGGTTTCCAGCCACTGGCCGTCGAGGGTCTCCACCTCGCAATAGGCACCGATAGCGGCCTTGCAGCCTTCAGCCTCTAGCAAAGTGCCAACAATACGCCGCAACTGCCCCTCAGCCGCGGGTTCGGTGTTTTCAATGTGATGTAAGCGCTCACGCAAGCCACGCAGTTGCGAGACCAGAGCGTGCTGTGTTTCGGCTTTAGTTTTGACCAGATTCATCAATGAGTACCTGTTCAAGCAAGGCCCGCAAGCGCTTGTCGGTGCGCTGATCCACCTGCGAGGTTCGGCTTTTGATCACGCAGCCGCCGCGGCGAATATCAGCATCTTCGCTAATGTCCCAAGCAGCTGCGAGTGGCTCGGCAACGGCCGCATGGTCCCTGAGCAGCTGCGCATCCGCGGGGTGCAGTTGCAGCTGAATATGCCCCTCTGCCGAGGGCAGCATGGCAACGGCGCGCTCTACCGCCAGGGTTACAATCTCGGGATCAGCGTCGATCTCTTTCACAATCAGCGCCTGTGCCAACTCCTGGGCCAGCAATATGACCTCTTTCTGCACCTCGCCCTCTAGCCAGGCCTGCGCCTCGCGCAGCGCCGCCATTGCCAACTGCAGTTGTTGGCTCTGTTCAGCGAGCAGCGTACGCGCCTCGGCTTCACCCTTGGCAAAGCCTTCCTGTCGCGCTTGCTCACGCAGCGTGGCCAGCTCGTCAACGACCTCATCGGCGAGCTCCGCTGGCGCGTCAGTCGCTGGGGCCGGCCGACTACGATTGCTGGCGCCACCGCGCATTTCAGGTAGCTGCCAACTGTTGGCTGGTCGCGTCGCCTGGTCGACTGCCGGCTCTGCCACCGGCGTCTCGACGTCTCTGGGAATAAATTGCTGGAAGCCCGCTGTCACCGTTCCACCTCAGCCTGTCGCTGATTAAATGTAGTCATCACCGCCGCGACCCAAATCAATTTGGCCGCTATCGGCCAGGCTACGTGCAATCGTGAGGATCTCTTTTTGCGCCTGCTCAACCTCGCTGATTTTTATTGGCCCACGCGCTTCCATATCGTCGACTAACATCTCTCGTGCGCGCTTGGACATATTGCGCAGAATTTTTTCGCGCACCTCTTCTGAGGCGCCTTTTAAGGCAATTGGCAGCAGGTCAGAAGACACTTCACGAAGTAACTGCTGCATGCCCTTGTCACTGATGTTAATCAGGTTGCTAAAGACAAACATCAGGTCTTGAATCTTGGTCGACAGCTCCTGATTATTTTTTGCAACACTATCGAGAATGCGTGTCTCGGCGTCGCTGTCCAAGCCGTTGATAATGCCCGCCGCTGCCGCCGCGCCGTCGATATCCCGGCTCTTTAATTTGGCCGTTACTGACAGTTTTTTCTTCAATACATTTTGCAGCTGGGTCATCGCCGCATCGGGAATCGTTTTCATATTCGCGACGCGATACACCACATCGTTTTGCACCGCCTCGGGAAACTGCGCCAGTACTTTTCCTGCTTGCTCCTGCTCCAGATGAGCGAGGGTAATGGCGATCATTTGCGGGTGCTCGTCTTTGAGCATTTGCATCAGTGCTTCAGGCTCAACCCAGCGCAGTTCATCCATTTCACTGCCAGCCTCGTCGCCGAGTACGCGCTTGGCCAAACTGCCGCCTTTTTGCTCACCCAAGGCATTGGTGAACATCTTGCGGACATAGGACTGAACGCCAACCGCGAGCGAATTTTCAGACGCTGCACTCTCGTGAAAGTCCTTAACAACCTCCACCGCTCGCTGGTTATCAACACGTTTGATATTTGCCATTGCCGAACCGATACGCTCGACATCGTCGGGCGAGATATGTTGCAGCACCTTGGCCGCGTAGTTCTCGCCCATCATTAGCAATAACAACGCAGCCTTTTCACAGCCGGGAATTGCTGGCGCTGCCGTCGCGCCACTGGCGTTTGCATTAGCCATTGTCTTCAGTCACCCATCTGTTAACGACCTGCGCCACGCGGCGCGGATCTTCTTCAACCATTCCACGAACATCGCCTAACTGCTGCTCAAAGCTAATGCCTTGAGGGTAGCCCCCCGCGTTCGGCGCCCCAAGAGCGGCCACTGGCTGCTGTTGCAGCTCGCCGCTTATTCCCGGCTCGTCCGCACTCGCCACCGGCGCAGGCGCCTTGTGTTGCAGCAAGGT
Organism: uncultured Spongiibacter sp.; assembly: GCF_964011655.1. NCBI lineage: Bacteria > Pseudomonadati > Pseudomonadota > Gammaproteobacteria > Cellvibrionales > Spongiibacteraceae > Spongiibacter > uncultured Spongiibacter sp. The sequence goes on from NZ_CAXGPO010000003.1 coordinate 49,359, forward strand.
TTTCACGCTGGGCCGCAGCACCGCAAACACGATGAATAGCAAGGCAACGCCAACCAACACCTGCCGCACCAAATTCGCAAACCAGGGCTGCTCCCAGATCGCAGGACCCGTCGCCTCTTCGTCGAAGGTTACGGTTTCGCGAAAATCTGCCGCCATCACCGTCACCCGATCGCCGCGCTGTTCTTCGAAGCCCACTGCGTCTTTCACCAACAATGTCATGCGCTCAAGCTCTGGGTTGGTCATGGGCTCCACGACGACTTCCCCTGCCTCGTTCACGCGGCGGTGATTGTCCACCAGTACCGCGACCGAGAGTTTCTTCAAGCTGCCGCTGGGGTTACTGCTATGCGCCAGCACCCGCTCGATTTCGTAGTTGCGAATAACCGAGCGATTACCGGCGTCAGCATTCGCCTGCTCACCACCCTCGCCGTCAACACCCGCTGGCGGTGGTTGATTCGACAGGGCACCCGGCACACCGCGCCCCTGGGCGGCGCCGCCATTGAGCTGTTCGTTAATCTGTTCACTGCGCACCACCTGTCGGTCGGGGTTCCAGCTTTCCCGGCTTTCCTGCTCACTGCTGAAATCCACATCCGCGGCCACCGTTACCCTAACGCGGCCGGAGCCGGCGATGGGCCGGATCAAATCGGCGATCCGCTCTTCGTACGCCTGCTCAATGCGGCGGCGATAGGTGAACTGCCTATCACTCAGTTCCAGTTGATCACCATCACTGCGGCTTTCATTGAGCTGCTGCCCCAGCTGGTCCACCACGGTGACATCCTCGGCATTCAAACCACCGATGCTGCTCGCCACCAGATTGATAATGGCCGAGACATTGCGCTTAGAGACTTCGCTGCCGGGGTACACATCCAACATAATCGATGCGCTCGGCGCTTTGCGGTCACGCACAAATACCGATTGCTTGGGGATCGCCAAATGCACCCTTGCCCTGCGTACCTGCTGCAGGCTTTCTATGGTGCTGGCGAGTTCCTGCTCCAGCGCGTAGTGGTATTTTTTTGACTGCATAAATTCGCTAACGCCAAAGCCCTGCTCCTTTTCCAGCATGGCCATACCGCTGCCGTCTTTACCAAGGCCTTGTCCGGCAAGACGGATTCTCGCATCATAAATTTGCTCCGCTGGAACCATTATTGCGCCGGTTGAATCCTGAATACGATAAGGAATTCCCGCCACATTCAGCGCATCAACAACTGACGATGCGCGCTCCGGCGGTAGTGAGGAGTACAACGCACGATAGTCACCACTTTGCGACCACAACACTGCAGCAACACCCAGCGCAACACTGGCGGCGATACCGACCAGAATCAGCAGCTGGCGCAGCACGTCGTTTTTGGCGGCGCTTTGCAACACACTGTTAACAGAAATGCTTTGCGAATCAGCCATGACTCAAACCCTTTCTTACACGCAGCACGCTCGTTGTCACATTGACATCCTCATCACTTCTTTATAGGCGTCAACGACCTTATTTCGCACTTCCACCGCGGCCTTAAACGAGACTTGGGCCTTTTGCATATTCACCATCACCTCGGTGATGCTGACATTCGGGTCGCCGCGCTCAAACGCCGTTGCCAACTGGCTGGCGTTCGCCTGAGTTTGGTTAATCCCCTGAAGCGACTGCTGCAACATCTGCGAAAAATCGACCTTCGGTGCCGCATCAATGCGCCCCGGGTCCCGCACATCGGCGGCACCTGGCATCGCGCTTTGCTCGCGCAGCGCACGTATCTGGTTGAGGATAGAGTCAACTTTCATTCCGTCTGACATGACAACTCTCCATTAACCTTGCAGGCATTGCTGCTCGCGCAGCCTGGCTAATTTGTAGCGCAAGGTGCGCGGGCTAATACCGAGAATTTCGGCCGCTTCTTTCTTTGAGCGGCCCTGGCGCAGGGCGTCGCTAATTCTCTGGCGTTCCTGATCTCGCATAAAACCATCCAACGGCGCGCTGGCGCTGCCAGTTGTCGCCGTGGAAAACAGCTGCATACCCTGCTCAAACTGGATATCTCTTTCGCTAATACGGTGGTCTTGGCGCAAAATCAACGCGCGCTGAATAACGTTGTCGAGCTCGCGAACATTGCCCGGCCACACGTAGCTAAGTAGTTTTTCGCGGGCATCGTGAGTGAGCACCGACTGCGCACTGTCGATAGACTCATCGCGCTCGAGAAAGTGTTCGGCCAGCGGCAAGATATCTTCCCGGCGCTCACACAGGGCGGGCAGGCAAAGGGGAAAAACATTCAAGCGGTAAAAGAGGTCCTCGCGAAACTCGCCGGCCAATACGGCCTCACGCAGATCCCTGTTAGTGGTCGCGATGACGCGCACGTCCAGGTTCATACTGCGTCGGCTACCAAGACGCTCAATTTCCTTTTCCTGCAGCACACGTAATAACTTGGCCTGCAAGCCAATATCCATTTCAGAGATTTCATCCAGCAGCAGCGTTCCGCCCTGGGCTTGCTCAAACTTGCCCGCGTGGCTGCTTATCGCCCCGGTGAACGCGCCCTTCTCATAACCAAACAGCATGGCCTCGAGCATGTTTTCCGGAATCGCGGCGCAGTTCACCGCAACAAAGGGGCCGTCAGCACGGCGCGATTGCGCATGTATGTAGCGGGCATAAACTTCCTTGCCGACGCCGCTCTGCCCACAAATCAATACCGTGGCATCCGTCCTGGCAACGCGCGTAGCAAGATCGCGAACAGCAATTGATGCGGGGTCTTTGGCGATTAACTGTTTCATTTCGCTTCCCCCCCATCGATGCGACGATGCAGAGCACCAACAACACCGGGCAAGGTCGCATGGCAATGCTCCAGGAATACACGCGTTGACGCGAACTCGCGCATGCAGGCCTCTATCGCGAGGGACTCTGTCGCAGGAGACGCCGAGGAACCGAATGTGAGTATTTCTGCCATGTTACTGCCCTATCGTTTAACTCAGGGGGGATAGTGCAATAGCCATACCAACAAATTTTAATTATATTTTTCAATAACTTAGGTAATCAAAACACTGAATTGACAATATTTTGGCAGGCGAAAAACAGGCCTAGCGACAAGCTTGTGGCAGGTAAAATAAATGCGCCTACCCCATGGCGTTAGAAAATTCTTTCGATACCGCTATCCGCAGCATTGACGTAAAGAAGGGGCGATAAGAAATTAATGGCGGGAGTTATCAAGCGACAAGCGTGACTGTGGCAAGCGACTACCTGTCATTGAGGAAACATTGGCACTCTGTCGAAAAAATAGCCTACTGGCTAATACCCATTTTCTTCATTTTTTCTGCCAGCGTGGTGCGCTGCAATCCTAACAACTGCGCAGCACGGGTAATCACGCCTTGCTCACGCTCAAGAGCTTGGTTAATGAAGGCCTGCTCCAATTCCTGAAGATGATGCTTCAGGTCAATACCTTCCTCAGGAAGCGTTGCGCCAGCATTAGCGGTGAGCGGATCGTCGTCTTCGCGCTGAAGCAATAGCTCCATCAGCACGTCTTGATCTTCGCGCTCGTTGACTGGCTGATCGTCGTCGACCAGCTCAAAGCGGTACTTGGCAGGCAGGTCATTAACGCCTAAACGCTTCCCGCCGTGAGTGATGGCCAAGCGCTCCACTAGGTTCTCTAATTCGCGCACATTGCCAGGCCAGTTATAACGCTGCAAGGCTCGCAATGCACTGGCTGAAAAACTGGGCGGTTTCATGCCGCGCTCAGTCAAGCGCTCAGCGAAGTTTCTGGTCAGCATTTCAATGTCTTCCGGATGCTGACGCAAAGAGGGAACTTCTATGGGAAAAACATCGAGCCGGAAGAACAAGTCTTGACGGAAGGTGCCCTCGTCGACCATCGACTCCAAATTGCGGTGGGTTGCAGCGAGAATGCGTACATTGCACTTGCGCGTTTCATTGCTGCCAACACGTTCGTAACAGCGCTCCTGCAAAACGCGAAGCAGCTTCACCTGCATGGGCAAGCTCATATCGCCAATTTCATCAAGGAATAAGGTGCCACCCTCAGCCATTTCAAAACGGCCCTGGCGACTCGCTACCGCGCCGGTAAAAGCCCCCTTTTCATGGCCGAAAAGTTCGCTTTCGAGCAGGTCAGCGGGGATGGCGCCGCAGTTCACGGGAATAAATGCTTTACCGGCACGATCTGAACACTCGTGGATCTTACGTGCAACCACTTCCTTACCGCTGCCAGATTCACCGCGAATCAACACTAAGGTGTCGAACTCGGCGACCTGTTTAATCAGAATATCCAGCGCCCGCATAATGCGAGACGGTGCTGGCCCGCTACCCCCGAATTGTTCTGCTTGTGATGCCATAAGCGTCTTCACTAGAACTCGTTATTGTGGATGTAGCCGGAGGGTCTCCGAAAACGCTACTTATGGTGGCGGATTGAGCACGAACGTAAGGTCGATTTGCCACCCGCGTGGTCACTATAATGCGAGAGACCAGCGGAGCTGTTAATACGTAATAGCTCTAGGTTAGTAGAAATACGGAGTCGCTGAGCGTGCCACTTGTGAAAGTGGCCAGAGGAGCGCTCTCGGCACTGGCCGCTAACGGCCGCCGAGAGACGCGTTGTGAGAGGGCACTAACAATTGGACAGGTAGCGCCCCACATTCTGGGCCTTCCGTCGGTGCTCGAGCTGTTTATGGCTCAGCGTATTGCGTTTATTGGCAAGCGCGGTGGAAACGCGGTCATCAATCGTCAAAATATGCTGTATCACCTGCGCAACCAGCTCGGACTCCTCAGCGCTGCAGGCCTGCGCAAAAAAAGCCTCCATCGCCAGCCGCCGGTCGCGCTGGCGAGACAGGGCCTCGTTCCACTCTCCCTGCTCCGCCAGAGAACCAATCTCTTCGGTCATAAGCAGTAGCTCGCGAAGCTGCTGTTGACGAGGGCTTAACAGCTCCGCAGCGCGGAGGGCGCCAATGTCTGCCGGCACTGCCATTTATACGACCGCCTCGCCCGCTGAGTACGCTGTGCTTTCGCGGCTAGGATCAGGAATCGCATCCCAGGCCTCTTTTAACTCGCGGAGCAAACCGGAGACTTCATCTAAAGCCTCTGTATCATTTTTGACGTTGGCTAACAGCAGGCGACGATTCATGTAGTCGTACAGCCCCTCGAGGTTTTCGCTCAATGAACTGTCTACGCTGTGATCGAGACTTAAACGCAAGCCGTCGATAATCGACATGGTTCGGCTAATGCTGTTTGCCTTAAGCGAAATTTCTCCCCGCTGTATTTGCCCCCGTGCCAGCGCAAGTCTGTCTAACGCGCCGTCCATCAATAACTGAATAAGCCGATGAGGGCTGGCCGCCTCAACCTGGCTGTGTGTGCCAACACTGGCATAAGCTTGACTAACCCGACCTGCTGAATAGCTCATTTTTTATCCTCTTGCCTTGCTTGCCGATGATCTACCCAGGTTATCGGCATATCAGGACGGCGCTTTAGGGTGTTTTGCTAAAAGCCGCCCTCGGAATCTACCTATGCTAGCTTTCCTTTCTCACGCTGCCCGGCAAGTTCGCTAACTGCTGGTTTAAAAAGTCTCCGGTGCTGGTCAATTGCCCCAGCAGGCTATCCAGCGCCGTAAACTGTTTGAAGTAGCGCTCCTCCACCGAGGCAATACGGCGATCAAGCGCTTCTCGCTGATCGTTAATTCGTTCAATTTGGCCACTCAGGCCCTCAGTGCGAACATCCAAGATACCGCCGCCCTGGGTGTAACGCTCGAGAGTGTCATCTAAGCGATTTGCATAACCGTCGTCGTTGGCAAAAAGATTTTGAATAGCCGAAAAATTGCTACTGATGACGTCGCCGAGCTCATCACTGTCAATCTCCAACAGCGAGTTATCACCCGTGGTAATACCAATTTGCGCTAGAGAGTTGATATCGCCGCTGATACTGCCAACGTTTAAGCCGATTTCACTGCGCAGCCGCGTGGCGATCTCCCGCGTGGTCGAATCACCTTGCAAAAGACCGGCGGTATTCGCCTCCGGGTCGTAGGCGGTGAGGTCGTTCAGTGTGGTGTTTAAATTGTTATACGCTTGAACGAAGCCCTCTACCGCACGTTTGACCGCGTTGGTGTCGAGGCTGACATCTACAGTAATTTTTTCGCCGGGGCGCGCTTCGCTGAGGTTGAAAGTAACCCCTTCAATCATGCCCGCAACGGTGAGGTCTGAACTGGTTTGCGTAAACCCGTCGACCTCGATGATGGAATCCAGCGCGGCAACCTTTTCAATCATTGGGTTGCTACCAGCATTGGGGTCGTAGCTCAACTGGCTGAGGTCACCGGTATCAGCAAGATCGGTGGTCACGCTTACCGCAATGGCATTTTCCACGCCACTGTTGTCACTGGTTAACACCAACTGTGCGCCATTTTCATCATTTACAATACTTGCCGATACGCCAACATTGTCCTCGGCATCATTAATCGCCGCGCGAATGGCTTCTAGCGAGTCACTGCCGCTTTCAACATCGACACTGAAGCTTTCGCCGTTAACGGTGATGCTGAGCGTGCCAGTACCGACACTAGTCTGGGCGTCGGCATAAGCGGCGGAGGCAATCTTATTTCTGGTGGCAAGTTGCTCGACACTTACCTCATAGCTGCCGGCCGCAGCGGTATCGTCCACGGAAACGCTAAAGGGGCTATCCGAGGGGAGTGAGGAGGAACGCTGATTATAGGTGTCGACATTCTGCAGCTTAGTCAGGCTGCTTTGAAATGCTTCCAGGGAGGATTTCAGTGTGCCAAAGGCGGACAGTTGCGCCTGAATACGCGCTTCCTTTGACGCCAGGCGATTCGCTTGCGGCGCGCGCTCTGCCTCTACCAATTGCGAGACAATGCTGTTGATATCTAAACCGGAGCCTGCCCCGGATACGGTGAGCGACGCCATGTCACCTCCTGCCTTGCGGCCCCGGTGGTTTGCACCGACGCTGCGCTGTTTGTTATGCCCTTGGCGGCGCCAATACCCCACACCACCGAGACGCGTTACTGAAGCAAAGCAAGCTTCGCGCCATAAGCCAGGTTCTAGGCCTCGTCGTTAATTAAACTGCCAGTACCTTCAATAAACGTACGCGTGATATTTAACAGCTCTTCCGGCGGAATCTGCCGAATCACCTCACCCGATTCTGCATGAATGACCTTTAAAATGGTTCTACCGGTTACTTCATCGATAGAGAACTCAAGGTCTCGCTCGCGATCACGCATGATCTCATTGAGCTTATCCAGGGCCTGTTCGGTGCGCTCGATACGCTCTGCTGGGTCAAACTCTGCAACGAGTGCCTTCGCTATTCTGCTCAGCTCTTCGCCTTCTTTACTATCCGGATTTGCCGAAGTCACCGCGCGTGGCACCGCCGAAGGCGGCAAACTTTGTCCGTTAGCAGGTAAGCCTCTGCCGCTGTCTGGGCGCTTTGCCACCCCGTCAGCGAGGGGGCTAACCACACTGCGAACACTTGCTAGATTCAGACTGGTATCCATATGCATTCACCTTTTCAGCCCGTCACCGATTTTGCGAAGCACGTAAAGGGCCTTGCGGCCCTTATTCGAAATACATCACCCGGTGCGGGGCCAAATTACCCGCTCATTGGAGCGGGCGGTTTGCGACTTACTGGAGCAGACTCAGGGCTGCCTGGGGCAGTGAGTTTGCCTGAGCAAGAATCGCAGTGCCGGCCTGCTGGAGGATCTGCGCCTTGGTCAAGTTAGCCGTTTCAGCAGCGAAGTCTGCATCCAGAATCCGGCCGCGTGACGCTGACAGGTTCTCAGAGATCGTCTGCAGGTTGGTAATGGTGGATTCAAAGCGGTTCTGTACCGCACCGAAGGTGCTGCGCAGGTCACTTACCGAGGTCAGTGCCGCATCCACACGCTGGATGGTGTCTTCAGAGTTGGAGACGGAGGTCACGCTCACTGAGCTCAGGGTTGTTGAGTCCACCGCGATGTCGAAAGTGGCATCCGCCGCGTTCAAGCCCAAGCGCTCAGTTTCGCCCGTTACCTGAATCGCTTCAGAGGCAGACAAAGTGACGTTGCCGCTGATAACGCTGGTCAGATCACCCACTGCGGCGTAGGTGTCGTTCACACCGTCGTTGGCAACCACTGTCGCATCGGTAATACCCTGCTGTGTGGTGTTGCCGGTGGTGTTCTGATTGATGGTGATATTACGGCCATCGTCAGCGCTCAGGGTTAACACACCGCCAGTGAAGCTAGCGCGCACGCCCGTGTCATCTGCCTGGAGGTTGATGGCATCGGCAACATTAGTACCGGTGATGTTGCCAGTGGGCACACTACCGTCGTAGATGTTAACGCCATTGATGTTCAACTCGTAACCCGAGTCAGAACCGGCAGCAGTGATGGTAGTGAAGTCCAAATCCACCGATGTAGACGCTGTCGCGGTCAGACCAGTGATACCAGCAGAGTTGATCGCCTGTACTTTAGAGTAAGCACTGTTGGCTTCACGACCTGCGCCGGTTGAGGAAAGGTCTTCGCTAGCGCCGACGGAGATGGCCGTACCACCGCCAATCGAAATGCTGGTTCCACCCTCGGTCAAGGCCGCAGAAGTATCTACCAACAGTGTTTGCGCATTGCTGGTGTTGGTTGCGATTTGGCCGATCTGGTTAGAGCGTACGCCAGTGTTGAGGCTCACCGAAATGGTTTCGCCGACGTTGGCACCCACCTGGAAGCTGGCGTTGCCGAAGCTACCGTCGAGAATTTTCTGACCGTTAAAGCTGGTTTGACCACCGATGCGGTCGATCTCAGCCAAGCGCTGCTGTACTTCTGCGTCCAGTGCCGCGCGGTCTGAAGACGAGTAAGTTGAGTTGGCAGCCTGAACGGCCAGCTCACGAATTCGCTGCAAGTTGTTGGTGATCTCGTCCAATGCGGCCTCACCGGTTTGCGCGAGTGAGATACCGTCGTTAGCGTTACGCACTGCCTGGTTCAGGCCGTTGATCTGTGTAGTGAAGCGCGTGCTGATCGCCAGGCCGGCTGCATCATCTTTTGCGCTGTTGATACGCAGGCCAGTCGAGAGGCGCTGCAATGAGGTGCTGAGTGATTCCTGTGAGCGCGACAGGTTTCTCTGGGCGTTCAACGAGGCAACATTTGTATTGATGCTAAGGGCCATGATGACTCTCCTTCCACTTTATTTCGGTAAAGACGCTAGTCTTTAATCTTGCCCAGCCGCAGTGACTGCGCGTTGCTTTCAGCCTATATAACGGCGCTGGCGTGGCGAACTTTATGGTTTTTTTTGCTCTCTACGGGTAATTACGTAGTAAAGGAAGGAGAAGCTAGGTAGGGCTACGTAGTCAGCCAACGGCGGGGCTTTACCGCCATTGGCATTTTCCAAAATACTGGGGGGCGCTAGGCCTTAAAGGTAGTTAAACAATGACAACCCCTGAACTTTCGCAAAGGCTTGCTGAGCCGCCTGCAAACCGAGGCGCTGTTGCTCAAACCGCGATACCGCCTCGGCGTAGTCCAGGTCATTAATCACGCTCAGGTTTTGTTGAACCTGCAGGTTCACGCTTTCATTCACCTCGCGCTGCCGGTCCAGCGCCTGCATTCTGGCACCGCTGTCCGCCTGCTTGGCGATAAGGTGGTCGAGGGCTTGGTCAATGTTCGCCAGGGCGCCGTTTATCGATGAGGTTTGCAGAGCGCGACTTGCGCTGCCGCTGCGCGGCTCGGCAAGCGTTCGCGCTAAATCGGCAACCATTGAGAACACATCTTCGGCCTCACTGGCACGCAATGAGAAGCTGTCTCCCGCTGCTGGCTCACCCTGAATACTCACCGTCATACCCGCAACATCGATACTATCACCACTGCGATAGCTGGCCGTTGCAATAACCGCAGCGGAGCTGTCACGCAACTCATATTGATCTGGCGCGATAAAAACAATATCGATGGCATCGCCGTTATACAGCTGCTGATCGCTGACAGCGCCCGCATCGATCACCGCTTGTCCGGTATTCGAAGCCCCGGCAATAGCCTGAAAACGGCCATTGCCATTAGCAATACCGGTGAATAGCTCCGAGCCCGGGCTGGTATCTGCGAGCTGGCGGTTCGCCCCAACCTGGAGTAAACGCTGGCCGTCATCGCCATTGTAACGAAAGCCGTTTACATCTCGGCTAAACGCCTGGGTGTCCTGCTGATAGCCGGAGAAGATATAGCGGCCGTCACTGTCGCGGGTGTTGGCCAGCGCCAACAGACTGTCGACTTGTTGTTCCAGTTCCCGCGCGATCGCCTGACGCGATTCATTATCCTGGCTGGCATTATTCGCCTGCAGGGCCAGGGTGCGCACCCGCTGCATAATTTCAACGCTCTCCGCCAGGGTGGACTCTTCCATGCGCAGCCGGTTGTCCAGGATCACTGCATTGCGCTGAAACTGCTCGCTGCGGTCCAGCGAGCGACTGAGTTCCAGGCTGCGTACGGCGCCCACTGGGTCGTCGGCGGGCGACAGGCGTTTTTCCCCGGTCGCGAGCTGGGTTTGGGTATCAAGCAGCTTGCTCTGCTGTTCGAGCATCGCACTCAAGCCGCCGGCATAAATTTGCGCTGTGGAAATTCTCACCCTACTCCCCCACTAGCGAAACGAGCTAATCAAGCTCTGGAATAATTGATTGGCGATACTCGTTGCCTGAGCAGCCGCCTGATAAGCCTGCTGATATTTCAACAAATTGGCCGCCTCCTCATCGAGATTGACGCCGGAGATGGCTTCGACATTTTCACGGGTCTGACGAAGCAGGTTTTCTTGTGAGTCTCGGTTCAGCTCCGCGCTGCGCGTGGCCACCGCAATATCACCAACCAAGCCGCTCACCGCGTTTTGTACACTGCTGGCGCCGCCATCTAACAGCTTGCTGTCTTCCACAGCAGCCATGGCGAGCATATTTCGGTTATCGCCACTCGCCCCGCTGTTGGCCTCAATGTAAAAACGATCACCGGCAATGGGGCTACCGGTAATCGCCACGGCATTGCCGTTGACGACAATCTCTGCACCGGGGCTGTAACTAAAACTGCCGCTGCCATTAATTTGGTAGGTATTCGCATCCAAAAACTCAATGGCAACGCTGGCCGACAAGTTTGGATCGCTGGCATCAACAATACGCGTTTCGGTAATTTGCGCTGCGCCGGTATTGGCGCCGTCAGCGCCGCTGCGCGTTGGCGCCGCAGCCGCTAGCTGCGCCGGGTTACTCATTATCACCGATACCTGCGCGGCGGCATCGGCGGTCGGCGTCACCAAAAAGCGATCCCCAGCCGCCGCTGGGGCGTCCAAGGTCAGCGACACGCCATCAATCAGAAAGGGATCGGCGGCCGTGCCACTGCCACTCCAGGCTGAAATTTGTTGGCCATTGGCCGCGTTGCGAAACGACCAGGCAGCCCCGTCAAATTGCACCAGCAGATTTCGGCCGTCTAAGGCTGAGATGTCTTCAATCGTTGCCGAGAGTTGGGCGCTACTCGCATTACCGGTGGCCGCGATTGCCGACGGACTCAACGTATTAAAGATATCCGCGCCCAGGTTGCCATCCAGATCCAGCCCCTGACCATTTTGCTGATTGAGCGAGGTTGTTAGCGCTGTCGCAATGCGCCCCAATTCATTTTTCGTGGTATCGAGTAAGCCGTCTCGAAAGCTCAGCGACGCGCCGAGACTGCCACCTGAAAGCACCTCACTGATCGGCGACTGTGGACTCGATGCCATCGCCAGCTCTAGCCGATCTGAACCGAAAGGGCTGCGAGTAGTGGTCATTGCCCGGGACTCTTCGCCGAGCACCAACGATTGGCCGTTGCCAATGAACACATTGGTGGCGCCGTCATCCTGCTCCACTGTCTTGATGGAAACGAGATCATTCAGGCGCTGCAAGGCCAAATCGCGCTGGTCGAGCAGGTCATTGGGCGCGGCGCCAAACTTTCCTTGCGCTTCGACAACCAAACCGTTGATATCGGCCAACTCCTGAGCGAGGTCATTAATATCGTTCACATCGCTCTGAATGCGCGCATTGACCTCCTTGCTCAACCCCTCCAGTTGCGCCGAGAATTCAGCGAATCGACCACCGAGGCTCTCAGCTTCAGACAACAATAATTGCCGCGAGGGAATTGAGGCCGGGTCGTCAGCGAGATTCTGCACGCTGTCATAAAAGCGCGATAGCGCGGCGCTGATCCCCAGCTCCGGGTCGGACAGACTGTTGTCCAGTTGCGTTGCCAATTGGTAGAAGTTATCGAGCTGGCTAAATGAACCGCTGGCATTGCGCATTTGCAAGTTGGCGAACTCATCGTACACGCGGCGCACATCGCTCAACTTCACCCCAGAGCCAATGGACAGGTCGCCCATTTGCTGGGGGATTCGTGTCGCAAAGTCGACCCGCTGGCGGCTATAGCCCTCTGTGTCGGCGTTGGCGATATTGTGGCTAGTGGTCGCCAGCGCCCGCTGATATGACACCAGAGCAGATAGCGCATTACCCAACATATCTGCCATGTTAAATTCCTCGTTTCACTGCCAAGTTATCGGCCGTTAGCGGCGACACTTGAGCGGCTTTTGTTAACAGCTGCTGACGAAGTTGCGCGCCCTGCTCCGTTAACGCGGCGCCAGGGGCGACGCCATGGCCACTGAGCTGCTGTGCAATGGCATCGGCTAAACCAATGCCGCCCTGCTCTGAGAGCGTGACGGAAAGCTGTTTGTCGTGCATTTCCTGGTACAGCTCACCGCCATTACTGTCGAAGAGCCCACCCTCGGGTACGGCGTCGCGCATGCTTTTTAGCATCATTTGCAAAAACAGCGCTTCAAACTGGCGAGCCACTGGCGCAATTGCCTGTTCACTGTCGGCTTGCGCCTCACTGCGCAGCGCAGCCAGGCCAGAGAAGTCGTGGTAATTACCCGCCTTTGAAATATCCATTTAAATCACCAGCAACTCGGCGCGCAGCGCGCCAGCCTGATTCAGTGCTTCGAGAATCGCCACCAAGTCGCCGGGAGCCGCGCCGACCTGATTGATCGCCTTAACAATTTCTTCCAGGGTGACGCCGGCATCGAGTAAAAACATTCGCGAGCCGCTTTCTGCAACATCAATACTGGAGCGCCCGGCCGCAACGGTTTGGCCATCGGCAAAGGCATTGGGCTGACTGATATCGACCCGCTCGGTCACCGACACGGTGAGTGAGCCATGCGTCACCGCCGTGGGCATCACCCGTACATTGCCACCAATCACGATGGTACCGGTGCGGGAATTAACCACCACGCGGGCACGGGCTTCGGCGGGATCGACCTCAAGCTCCTCAAGCATGGAGATAAATGTCACGCGGCGGTCAGCACTGGAGGGGCCGAGTACTTTGACCGTCGCCGAATCCATTGCACTGGCCGTGCCGGCACCAAAAAACTCATTAATTTTCTCCGACAGGCGACGCGCAGTGGTGAAGTCCGGCGTTTTTAAATTCAGCATGACCTCACCATTGCTGGCCATTTGGCTCGGCGCAGGCCGCTCGACAATCGCGCCGTTAGGGATGCGGCCAGCGCTGGGGATATTCACCGTCACGCGGGAGCCGTCATTACCTTCAACGCCTAGCCCACTGACCAATAAGCTGCCCTGGGCGACGGCATACACCTGACCGTCGGCGCCCATCATCGGTGCCATCAGCAAACTGCCCCCACGCAGGCTGGCGGCGTTGCCGATCGACGACACCGTCACATCGATGGTCTGTCCCGGCTTGGCAAAGGCAGGAAGATTGGCGTGAATGGTTACCGCCGCGACATTTTTCAGCTGCGGGTTCACGTTGTCGGGAACGCGAACGCCAAAGCCGGTCAACATATTGCGAATGCTTTGTATTGTAAACGGCGCCTGACTGGTCTGGTCTCCGGTGCCGCTTAATCCCACCACCAAGCCGTAGCCGACGAGTTGGTTTTCACGCACACCCGCCACATTGACCAGGTCTTTCACGCGGTCGGCTGAGGCGGGTATGGCCAGCATAAAAAGTACGACTGCCAGCAGGCGTGGAAATAGAGATGGGCGGTGGTTGTTCATCGTTCTCACCCTCAAAATGGTGACAGTACTGACTGGAACAGACGCCCCAGCCAGCCCATGGAATTGGCATCGGCCAGCGCCCCTTTGCCGCTGTAAGTAATGCGTGCGTCGGCAACTTTGAACGAGGGCACCGAATTGTCGGCAGCGATGTCTTCCGGGCGAACAATGCCCTGAATACGGATAAACTCGTCGCCCTGGTTGATGGTTACCCACTTCTCACCGCGCACTCGCAGACTGCCATTGCGCAACACCTGTGACACGGTAACAGTGATACTACCGGTCAGACTGTTGCTCTGGCTGCTGCTGCCCTGCCCGGCAAAGTCCTGGTCGCTGGACACACCCGTCGACAGCACTGGCGTGCCGTTATGAGTCACGCCTCTGCCGAGTAGCGTCACAGTAGGTACCGAGATATTGCTCTCTTTAGCCGTCGCCGTGTTGGACTGCTTACTCGCGTCTGTCTTCTCGGACAAAATAACGGTGATGACATCGCCTACCTGCCGGGCGCGGCGATCCAAAAACAGGCTCATGCCATAGCCCGCCTGATAGATCGAACCGGGATTTTCGCTGTTGCTGTATTGCTGCTCCGGCAACTGTGACTCCCACACCTGTTCGTCGCGCTCTGGTGCTTGGGCGCAGGCCGTGAGTAAAGCCACAGTAGCGAGCAGAAAAAGGCGGAAGTAGCGTGATAGGTTCATGGCGTCGCCCACTTACAGGTTGTTATTCACGTACTGCATCATTTGGTCGCTGGTGGAAATCGCTTTGGAGTTCATCTCGTAAGCGCGCTGGGTCTCGATCATATTCACCAGCTCTTCCACCACATTCACATTGGAGCCTTCCAGCGCCCCTTGCGCCAGTGTGCCCAAACCGCTCAGGCCGGGCGTGCCAGTTTGCGGCGCGCCGCTGGAAGCCGACTCCAGATACAGGTTTTCACCGCGCGCTTCTAAGCCAGCCGGATTGATAAAGTCTGCCAACTGTATGCTGCCCAATTGCACCGGCGCGGAGTCACCGGCGATCATCGCGCTGACAACCCCATCGGTGCCGACGGTAATGCTGCGCGTATTGGCAGGCACTGTAATACCCGGCTCAACGATGTAGCCGCTGTTAGTAACGATCTGCCCTTGGTCGTCCAATTGGAATGAACCATCGCGGGTGTAAGACAGGCTGCCGTCTGGCATCCGCACCTGAAAAAAGCCGTTGCCATTGACCGCTAAATCCAGGTTGTTATTGGTTTGCGTCATGGTGCCTTGGTTAAAGATTTTCTCAGTCGACACCACTCGAACCCCGGTACCGACCTGCATACCGCTGGGCAGACGAGTTTGCTGGGAAGATTGCCCGCCCACCTGACGGTAGTTTTGATAGAGCAGATCTTCAAAAGACGCGCGGTCGCGCTTGAACCCAGTGGTATTGGCGTTCGCCAGGTTGTTACTAACCACCTGCATGCGCGTGTTCTGCGCATCGAGACCGGTTTTGGCTACCCACAATGATGAATTCATATACCTATCCTCTTATTCCATTCTCATCAGGCGCGCACCGGCTTCGGATACCGTATTTGCGGTATTCATCACCTTCACCTGCATTTCAAAACGCCGGGCCAGTTCGATCATATTGACCATTGCCTCAACGGTATTCACGTTCGAACCTTCCAAGGTACCCGGCGAAACGCGAACACTGGCATCGGCGGCTGGCGTGGTGCCATCGAGCGTTCGAATCAAACCGTCCTCGCCCTTGCGCAACTGCTCAGGTTCGGCGCTGACCAAACGAATGCGATCGACGGTTACTAATGACTCCGGCCCAAGACCCAGTGGCACTATCGACACCGTGCCGTCGCTGCCAATCGTCAAACTGTCGTGTTCAGGCACCGCCAGCGGTCCGCCATCGCCCATGACGGGCTGTCCGGCGCCATTGATCAGCATGCCATCGGCCGTCAGGTGAAGATCGCCACGGCGGCTCAGTGCCTCCTCACCCTGGGCGTCCTGCACGACAAACCAGCCCTGTCCTCGAATCGCGACATCCAGATCGCGACCGGTGGTCATCAGGGTGCCTTCACTGAAGTCGCTCAGGCGTGACTCCACCACCGAGTTGACGCGTGTTTGATGGCCCGCTCCCTCTACCGGCTTTGACATCAGCGCATGGAAGTCCGCGCGAAAGCCCGCAGTGCTGGCATTTGCCAGATTATTGGCATTGCTGGCCTGCGCCATTTCCGTGTGTTTGGCCGCGGTCATGCCGAGATAAAGTAGCCGGTCCATACCTGCCTCCTAAAGCGATGAATACCCGCCTTAGCGGATATTAATAATCGCCTGAGTAACGGCGTCAGATGTCTGGATCATCTGGGTGTTCGCCTGGAAGTTACGCTGCGCGGTGATCATTTCCACCAATTGCTCAGTAAGATCGACATTGGAGCTCTCCAATGCACCCGCCTGCAGCAGACCAAAGTTAGAGCTACCCGGCTCACCCACACGCGGACTACCGGAAGAGAAGGTTTCCGCCCAGGCCGTGTCACCCTGTTGTTGCAAACCATTGGGATTAGAGAAACCCGCCAATGCGACCTTACCCAACTGGGATGACTGGCCGTTGGTAAAGCGCGCAGACACGACGCCGTTGCTCGCCACTTCGATACCGGTCAATCGCCCTGTGGTGAAGCCGTCCTGCTGCAAGCTGTTCACACCAAACTCATTGCCGTACTGCGTTGATGAGGTGAAATCCAGCGAGAGGTCGATCGCTGCCGCGCCGTTGTTGGGGTCGTAGGAAGGCACAGTCACAATGCCCGAAGCGGGGCTTTGCAAGGTACCGGTATTATCAAATGACAGCGTATTGCCCAGGCTCACCGGGTTGTCGTCGATATAGACATTTTGCTGCCAGGTGTTTGCCGCGGGGTCTTTCACAAAGTACAGCGTTGCCGTGTGCAGGGTACCCAACGAGTCGTAGACGGTCATCGACGTGGCGTGGTTATAGCTCGACGCTACCGTTGGATCGAAAGGCGTCGAGGTCGGCACTGGCGCATCGCCGGGCAGGTTCACGCCGATATCAGCGCGTGTCGATGCTCGCGGCGCGTTCTCGGTGACCTGCAGTTGCAAATCAGACAGCGAACCGGTGGCAAAGTCGCCATTGGTGGTTGCCGGATACACCTGCAAACGGTCGTTATTGTTGTTCACCACAAAGCCTTCCCGGTCGACACTGAAGGCGCCAGCGCGCGTGTAGGTCACGCCACTTGAGCCCTTCATGGTAAAGAAGCCTTCGCCACTAATGGCAAGGTCCAGGTTGTTGTCGGTGAAGTCGATGTTGCCCTGCGAAAACTGCTGAACAATGGTATTCAAACGAACACCTGCGCCGGGCGTGGTTTTGGTTACATCGTTATTGGATGTTGCATACACATCGGCAAAGGATGTGCGGGAACTTTTAAAGCCAGTGGTGTTAACGTTGGCAATGTTGTGAGCGGTGACGTCCAGGTGCGATGACGCTGCGTTCAGTCCACTCAATGCAATACGAAAGCTCATAGTTATACTCCTGCTGCGATCACTCGCGAATTGATCAATGAATGCGCCGAAGCGCCTAGCTAATTTCCTTTATTTGCGACATCGAGACCGTACCGACACCATCAATTTGCACCGTGGGGCTACCGCCACCACTGGGCAAACTCACGCTGCGTACGGGGCTGCGAATATCCGTTTGCAAGGCCTCTACACTGTTGCCGTTCAGGTATTGCGCGCGAATTACATAATTGCCTGCGGGCAAGCGCTCGCCGTCCAGGCCGCTACCATCCCAACGAAACGACACCGGTCCCGCCGCCTGCGGTCCTAACGCCACCTTGCCCAGCACCTCACCCGAGGGCGCCAAAATCTCGACATCGACCGCTTGCGTGCTCACCGGCAGTGTTACCTGACCGCTTACCGCGCCCTCTGATGGCAGGGCGACAACATCACTGCCAACCAGCACCTCTTTACCGATCAGCGAGGACGCATCCAGCAATTGACCGCCGTACAGCGAACTCGTCAGTGCAGCCAGGTTGTCATTCATTTCGCTGATGCCGCTCACCGACGTTAGCTGCGCCATCTGGCTGATAAATTCCGTGTTGTCGGTGGGTTTAAACGGGTCTTGATTCTTAAGCTGCTGCAGCATCAGTTTCATGAAGTCGTCTTGGCCCAGCGAGGAGGCTTCTTTTTTTGCCGTACTCGCCGCACTCTGCTGCTGCAATTGTTCAAGCGTTCGCAATTCCATCATTCAGTTCCTACTGTTTACCGAGCTGCAAGGCCCGCAGGGTCAGGGTCTTCACCGTGGAAAACACCTCGGCGTTGTTCTGGTATGAACGGGAGGCGGACAGCATATTGGCCATTTCATCAACGGTGTTCACATTGGAGCCGTAGACATAGCCCTGCTCGTCCGCCATCGGGTGGCCCGGCTCATAACGCTTGGGAACAGGAGCATTGCTCTCGCTAATACCCACAACCTCGACACCGGCGACGCCCTGCTGGCGGTCCAGCACGGTGGCAAAAACCGGCTGTTTTGCGCGGTAGGCAGCCTGTTCACTGCTGGCCACCGTATCCGCATTTGCCATATTGCTGGCGGTGGTATTCAAACGCAGCATTTGCGCGTTCATCGCCGCAGCGGCAATATCAAGGGGATTCGCCATCGCTTATTGACCTCCCTGAAGAATCGATTTAATTCCAGAGAACTTACTACTCAGAAAACTCATAGTGGCCTGATAGCGCATGCTGTTATCGGCAAATGCCGCTTGCTCCACATGGCTCTCCACCGTATTGCCGTCGACTGAAGGCTGCTGAGGCATGCGGTACATCACCGGCGCCTGCCCCGCCGCTGGAGCGACCGCTTCGGTAATATGCGCCGCATTGCTGCGACTGAGCGATAACTGCTGGCCCTGCGCTGCCTGGCCCAGTGCTTGTTTAAAGTCGATATCGCGTGCCTTGTAGCCGGGCGTGTCAGCATTGGCTATATTGGCGGCCAGCAGTTCGGTACGCTGCTGGCGAAGCAGCAGTGCCTGCTGGTGTATACCGAGTGCCTTATCAAAATTAATCGCCATAAATCTGTCTCGCTAAAGTTATGGGCTGCGCTGCCGATACACTGGATAAGGGCGCAAAGCCTTTGGCGTTCGACATGTCCGACGCAAAGCGCGTGCCACTTTTTTATTCCTATATTTTTCAATATGTTATAAAACCGACGCCAACAAACCGTCGGTTTTTCGGCAAGCCCTTGCCGCCAGTTTCACCGGCGAGCGGCAAGTCTTTGTCACGCCTTCTAACACTCACTCTATTTCGCAAAACTGGCATAGCAATTGCTGCTCACCTCATAAAGCCGCCGCGCCGACAAAAACTTGGCGCCGCAAATTAGTAGTGAGGGAATAAGGTGTCATGATCTGGCGCGTAGCAATCACCATTGCTCTTCTGAGCAGCGTCTGCCCGAGCACTCTGGCAAGCGCTGGCGTGGAGTCAGCGCAGCGTATTAGTGCTACTGCCAGCCAGTTCATTGCCAAACGCCACCCCTGGCAAAACGAGAACACCCGTATCACCGTGGGCGAACTCGACCCGCGCACCCGTCTGGCAAAATGTAGTCAGCGACTACAGGCCTTTTTGCCGCCCGGCGCGAGCATCCGGCGGCGCACGACGGTGGGCGTGCGCTGCGAAGGTGTTAAGGCATGGAAGGTGTACCTGCCGGTAACGATCGCGGCATTCACTAAGGTCATGGTGAGCAAGCACCCTATCGCTGCCGGCCAGCGAGTGACTGAAGCGGATATCACTTGGACAGAGCGCGATGTATCGAGTCTGTCATACGGATACCAAAAGGGCCTTGGAGGTCAGGGAATGCTCAGCCGACGCAGTATTCCCCAGGGCGCGGTTATCACCGCGAATATGCTGGAGGCCCCAGCGATGATAAAGAGAGGACAAGAGCTCAAGCTCATTAGCCGCAGTACTGCCATTAACGTCAGCATGAAGGGCCGTGCCCTGCAAGACGCGGCGAAGGGTGCTCGAATACGGGTGGAAAATATCAGTTCAGGCAAACAGTTAGAAGGTATTGTCATTAGTGGTAATACGGTACGAATCGAATAAAAAAAAGCTAAAGTTTTATCGATAGCTGCCGTTAACTGTCATAAGGCATACCATCAACGCCAATGTAATGAGGAATTATCATGGTCGATCGAATTAATGGCGGCCCACTCGGCCAGCCAAGAAGGCTCGACAGTAACCCGTCTTCAAACGCGACCAACGCCGCGGATGCCGGTGCCACTTCGCCGCTCGAATCGGCAAGCACACCAGCTGCTGATAGCAGCCTGGTTGATCGCGCTCGAACCGCAATTGCCGGCAGCGACGGTATCGACCGTCAAAAAGTGGAGGCGATTAAAACCGCAATTCGCAACGGTGAGTTCACCGTCGACAGCGAACAGGTGGCAAAGGCCTTTGTCGATCTGGAACGACTGACAGATCCTAGCGCATGATGACCGATACCGAGCAACAGTTACTGGCCCATAGCCAGCGCTTTGAAGCGCTGTTAAACGAAGAGTTGGCGGTGCTGCGCGACCACGGCGACGCCGACCGCCTGCGCGAGCTTGCAGAACAAAAAATGGATTGCTGCCAGCAATTAGAGACGCTCGAGCGCCTGCGCCAACAGCAGCAGCCAGAGCGGGCGATGTCTGCAGAGGTGACTCAGAGCCTGCGCCGCTGTCGCGACCTGAATGAGCGTATCGGCAGCCTGCTTAGTCGACAGCAAGATTACAATGAACAGGCCATGCACATCCTCGGGCTGGGCAGCCCCGCCCTGCGCACCTATGGCGCCGATGGCCAAACAGGCGCGTCAGCCTACAGCAGACGCCTTGGCGAAGCCTGAATACAAACAACGCAATCTTATCAGCACCGCGCCGGCGCCCGCCGTCGCTAGAAAAGGCTGAGCTGCTGTTGCTCTACCGGCGCGGCGAAACGAACACCCACACCAATCAAGCGAACCGGGCAATGCAATCGCGCCCAGGCCTGTATCATCAGCGGAGGCAGGCAGGCGGGGTCAAGCTTGCCTTCCTGGCGCAATTCGATGGTCGTTACCTTAAATTCCCTGCTCTTCAACTTAACAAACGCGCCCGCGATAGCCTGTTTACTATGTGGCTGCAAACGCCGCTGTAGTTCGTCTATGAGTTGGGCAAGCGCTGCATCCGCGGCCTCCCCTGGCGACAGATCCTCGGCAAACGTGCGCTCAACGCTCAACGATTTGCGCTGCCTTTCGGCCTTTACCGGCCGCGCATCCACACCGCGCGCATAACCATATAACTGCCGCCCAAAGCGACCAAAACGCTCCACTAAGGCCAGCTCGCTCCACCCTTGCAGCTGCTCGCAGTTTTCGATGCCCAGTGCCGCCAACTTCGTCGCCATCACTTTGCCGACGCCGTGAATCTTGGTTACTGGCAGCGCACGAACAAAGTCATCGACCTGATCGGGCCGTATCACCGTAAGCCCGTCAGGTTTTTGCCAGTCGCTGGCAATCTTCGCCAAAAATTTATTCGGTGCAACGCCCGCGGAAATAGTAATTCCCACTTCGCGAGCAACCGCTTGCCGGATCGCTTCGGCAATGCGGCTGGCGCTGCCCTGAAAATGCGGCGACTCGCTGACATCCAGGTAGGCCTCATCCAGGGACAACGGCTCGATCAGCTCGCTGTAGCGACTAAATATTTCACGAATCTGCGCAGCAACATGGCGGTACTTATCCATATTCGGCGGGACCAAAATCAGCTGCGGGCAACGCTGCAATGCGGTTGCGGTCGGCATTGCCGAGTGCACACCATAGGCGCGCGCCTCATAGTTGCAGGTAGCGATCACGCCGCGCCGACTGGCCTTGCCACCAATGGCAATCGGCCTACCGCGCAAACGCGGGTCATCACGCATCTCCACCGAAGCGTAAAAACAATCGCAGTCGCAATGAATGATCTTTCTCGTGTTGAGCACCGACACCATGGCGCAGAAAACCCGCTTAAGCCAAATACTGTACAAACATACAGACTTTACGCGAGCAGCTAGCGCTTGTCACTCATGGTAGTGAGGTATACTGTGCGCCACACCACCCACGTTGAATTAAAAAGGAATGCCGTAGCAATGAGTATTGGCAGTTGGACCCCGGACTCTGAAAAAGCCGCTATCACCATTGATCGAGACTTTCTCGAGCGCTGTATAGCACTGAGCGATGACGCGTCCCTGGCAACACTCCCCTCGCCGTTCACTGAGGAGGAGCAGCAGCGCTATAGCGCCGTCATGCGACTACCCGCTGCGCCCTGGCAACTCGCTGTGGCCGATTTCGACAACGCTGAGCTACAGGCACTCATTCGCTTCTTCACTGTTGCCGAAGAACGGATTAGCGGCTGGGAAGCTGGCGCAGAATCCCCCGCCATTTGGATCAACAAAGTGTTGCGCAAACGCGGTGAAAAGCTATCTGTTGAGACACTGCGCTGGATTCGCGCAAATAGCCGCAATCGCTTTATCCCCAATGGGGGCCTCTAGGGCGCTGCTACTTCTGCTCTTTATTAAACGCTGCCAGCGCTTCGGGGCTGGCTTCTTTTTGGTATTTCGATTTCCATTGCGAATACGGCATGCCATAGACTCTTTCGCGCGCCGCGTCGTAATCCACCTCTATGCCCTGCTCTTCGGCTGCAGCCGCATACCACTTCGACAAACAGTTACGGCAAAAACCCGCCAGGTTCATTAAGTCGATATTTTGCACATCTTTGCGGCCGTCCAAATGCTCGAGCAAGCGGCGAAAAACCGCTGCCTCTATCGCATCGCTCTGTGACTTGTTCATAATTTGTTCACTCATTCGCTGCATTACTCTGTTCATTATCAGGAAATTTGCTATGTTAAGCCAACGAACAGACTTCCTGCTCGCGACGTACCCCAACACTTTATGACGGAGTCAGAAAGCATGGCTAAACAAAAACTAGACCCTGTAGCGCTGATCAACCGGGAGATTGAATCTCTGGAAGATAAAGTAGAAAAACTACGCGACCGCTTAATATCCGACGCGGATAAAGCACTGGAGCGCGCTAAGGCGCAAACTGAAAAAGCGCGAGCGAAAATTCGCCAGGAGCAGGAAAAGCTGCGCGAGCTGCAAAAGAAAGCCAAAGAAAATATGGATGCCCGCATACAGCGTCAGGTGGAGCGCGCCCACAAGGCCGTGGACTCTGCGCGCGAGCTTGAGGTGGACGCCAAGGCGCTGGTCATTATGGCCCGCGAACAAATGCAGGATTTAAAGGCTGACTATCAGCGTGCCAAGGCTCTGGCTAAGGCTGCCCGCGATGCTGCGCGCGACTTCGACAAGAAAAACCCACCTAAGAAAGCGGCCGCTAAAAAGGCAGCGGCAAAGAAAGCCCCTGCTAAAAAAGCCGCAGCCAAAAAGGCACCAGCAAAAAAAGCCGCTGCTAAAAAAGCACCAGCAAAAAAAGCTCCCGCTAAAAAGGCCGCAGCTAAAAAGGCCGCAGCCAAAAAGGCAGCCGCTAAAAAAGCGCCCACCAGCTAGTCGTGACGATCGCTGGCCGGCTCACCGGCCAGCGTGACGACACTATTCAAAATCAACTGAATTAACTGCGTTTGCCGCGCGACGCCGGTTTTCGAAAACACCGAGCTGAGATGCGACTTAGCCGTATTCCGAGAAATATTTAAGCTGAGCGATGCCTCGTCCAGGCTTTGCCCGTTAACCAGTCGCACCGCCAATTTAGACTCTGCAGGTGTTAAACCGAACAGTTCGATTAACACATCACTAGGTGCCTGACGCGGTGCCATGGGGTCACTAATGAACACCGCTACGGCCGGACGCCGCTCACCACCGTGGTCACTGTGCGGCAGGGGTCGTATCAGCAGGCTTAAGCCACTCAATGAGCTGGCACCTGCAAGGCGAAAGGCGCGAACACAGCCTGCCTCGCGCTGGTGATGCGCCTGTATTACCTCGCCAAGTAGCATTTTGAAGTCTTGCTGCTCACGCCGATTTTCAAAACTCAGGCGCCCTCCCTGCAATGCGACACCGCGCCCCTGTGCTAACAGGCGCTCGGCCACTGGGTTGCTATTTAAGCTATCGCCGTTGGCATCCAGGGTAATCACGCCCACCGACAAACTGTCGATGGTATTGGCATACAGCACTCGCTCGCGTTCACTTTCACGTAACCGGGAGTGGATTTGCACCGCCTGTTTAATATGTGGCAGCAGTTGCTTGCACAGGGCCTTTTCCCGCGCGCCAAAATCTTCGCGGCTCTCTGGCCGCGTGACGCGCAGCCGTGCCAGTAGCTCCTCACCGTGCCATAAATCAGCACCCAGGATGTGCCGCACATTGGCTGGCTCTATATAATTTTGATAGTACTCGGACGCCTCGAACTCCTCTGCCGACATGTACTCAGCCACGGTGACGACATCGCCATCGGGAAGATTCACAAAGGGGTCTAAGGCAAAATAGGTCTCGTTGTAGGCGCGATAGATTTCCGGTGAAACCACCAGCGCATTGAGTATCACGCCGGGGTCGTGCTCATTCGGCGGCCGCAGCAGCAAGGTCGCATAATTACCGCCCAAGGCGTCCCTGAGCTGATCCAGAAACGCCTGCCAGGGCGGCGTTTCCAAAGTGCCACCGTAGAGCGCGCGCAGCAGAGCGTCCATACGCGGCGAGATAGAAATCTCAGACATAGAAGATCGAGGCCATTGTGATGCAATAGCCTCGATTCTAAGCGCTGACCGCATGGAATTCATCTATAGCGCACTAAATCCTCGCAGCGGTTTAATGTGGCAAGAAATCGCCACCATTTACATCGAGCGCGGCACCGGTCAGCGCTCGAGAGTACTCCGACCCCAAAAACACAGCGGCTTTGGCGCAGTCGCCGTCATCGGGTATACGGCGCAGCGGGATATTGGCAGCTACAGCAGCTTTTTGCTCTTCGACACTGGGGCCGCCAGCCTCTGCATTCATTTGGAAATAGCCCTCGACCGACGGCCCCCACATCCAGCCCATATAGGCCGAATTCACACGAATATTGTCAGGCCCCAGTTCTAGCGCCAGGTGAGCGGTTGCACTGGCAAGCGCCGCCTTGGAGGCGCCGTAGCCGCCCTGAGTCGGCATGGGTTTGCGGGTTACCATGGTGTTGATCATCACGATCGCGCCGCCACCCTGCTTCTTCATTTGCGGCACGACTTCAAGCGTCAGCCCCATGGTGCCGAAGAAGTTCACATCCATGGCGTCTCGCCAGCTGTCCAAATCTGCCTCAGCGATAGGCCCAAAGTTTCCGGGGTTGTAGGCACTGTTAAACAACACGTCGATACGGCCAAATTCGGCAACTGTCTTGGCAACCAGCTCTGCACATTGCTTGCGGTCACTAATATCGGTAGCCACCTTCAATACCGCATTGTCTAAGCCCTCACTGCGAATCAGGGCTTCAGCATCATCGAGTTTACTGGCGGTGCGGGCACACATCGCCACTTTTGCTCCCTGGCGCGCGGCTTCAAGGGCCAGCTCCTGTCCCAAGCCCGGGCCGATACCCGACACAATGACGACTTTGTCTCTAAGCAACATTTTGACTATCCTGTTTAATTATTCGAATTACTTGTCCCTGAAGCCTACCTAGGCTCGACCCGAGCAGCACCACCCGAATGGGTGGAAGCGCCAAGCCAGAATATACAGCGAGGAAACATGCACCTACGTCGATATACCACCTCAACACTACTCTGCCTGGCCGTGAGCACGCCTGCGCTCGCCGACACATCGCTGCGCCTACAGGCTTCAACGATTGGCGGTGGCGCGGAGCTTGGATACAGCTTTACCCCGCAACTTGGCATTCGCGGTGGCGCCTTGTACGGCAGTTTTAAACTGGACTTTGAAGGGGATGACAACAACGGTATTGAGGGCGATGAGCTCAGCTACAAAAGCGATGTCGATCTGCGCAATGCCTATCTGCTGACCGACTGGCACCCCAGTGGCAAATGGTTTCGGGTAAGTGCAGGCATCTTAATTAACAACAGCTCTGCCAAGGTTATTACCCGCTGCGAAGAAAACTCTCCCGTACCTGGCACCACAAACTGTGAGTTCGGCAACAGCCGCTTTTCGCCCGCGATACTCGGAGATGTTATTACCAACATCGACTTCGAACCGGTGAGCCCCTACCTCGGTATTGGCTGGTCCAGAGCTACCGGGCAAGGTTTTCACTTCAGCGCCGACGTGGGCGTTGCCTACCTCGGGGACGCCAACGTTAAGATCCGCTCGACGGGGAGCTGCAACACCAACCAGCAATGTCGAGAGGAAGTGGCAGCCGAACAGCGCGAAGTTGAAAATGAATTGGATGACTTGAACCTGTTGCCTATCGCGATGCTCGCGCTGAGTTATCGGTTCTAAGGCCAAATTAGATATTTAAAGACCCGACGGGAAACGAATACGCACCTCAGTTCCTTCCCCTAAGGCAGACAAGGCCTCAACCTGCCCTTTCAGCTGTTGGCTGACAAGATTAAAGACAATATGCATGCCCAGGCCACTCCCGCCTGC
Source organism: uncultured Spongiibacter sp. (assembly GCF_964011655.1). Taxonomy (NCBI): domain Bacteria; kingdom Pseudomonadati; phylum Pseudomonadota; class Gammaproteobacteria; order Cellvibrionales; family Spongiibacteraceae; genus Spongiibacter; species uncultured Spongiibacter sp. Next base: position 75,802 of record NZ_CAXGPO010000003.1, read on the forward strand.
GCCGCGCTTGGTGGTGAAAAACGGTTCAAAAATCTTTTCTCGCGCCTCTTCATCCATACCGCAGCCATCATCGCTATAGCAGATTTCAATATCGCCGTCGCATTCGGTTACCACCACGCGTATGCGGCCGGCTTCACCGCCTGGAAAGGCATGCATAAGGGAATTCATCAGCAAGTTGGTAAATATCTGCGAGATCGCGCCCGGCACGGAGTTGGCTTCCAGTGACGCCTCACAGTCTATTTCTACAGCGATCTGCGTATTCTTCAAGTTTGGTCGCAGACTCAGCAGGGTTTCATCAAAATAGCTTTTAAGATTAAATTTCCTGCGTTCAAAGCTGGTTTGATCCACCGCCACCTGTTTAAAGCTGTGCACTAAGTCTGCCGCTCTGCGCAGATTATTGAGAATAATCTCGGTGGATTGCATGCAGTGTTCGAAGTAATGCTTCAGACCACTGCCGGTCAATTTCCCGTCGTTGTAGGCCTGCTCCGCTTCTATACTCTCGGCGCGCAGCGTCGACGCGGCCGTGACACTCACACCAACGGGGGTATTCACCTCATGCGCCACACCGGCCACCAGGCCACCCAGTGAGGCCATTTTTTCAGTGGCGACCAACTGTTTCTGCGTTCGGTTCAAGTCCTCTACGGCCTTGCGAAGTTCAGTATTCGCCGCATCGGCCTGATGTATACGGAGCGTCAGCTCTTCCTTCGCTCTCGCCAAGTCGGTATCACGGGTGGCAATGTGGGAGAGCATAACATTAAAGCCATCGATTAATTCTCCGACTTCGTCGTCGCCATGCTTGTCGGCGCGCAAACTATAGTCACCCGACAGCGACACTTTTCGCGTGGTATCGAGCAACGCAAGAATCGGCCCGGCAATGAGTTTCTGTAAAGTATTGGATATAACAAAAGCAATACCCACACTGAGCAGAAGCATAAGCAGCAGCAACATAATATCGAGGCGGGTACTTGCCCACAGGTCGGATAGCTGACGTTCAATCACCAGGCGCCCAAGGCGCTCGCTGCCGAGCCAGACATCGCGATTCACTGTAAGCACCTGCAGCTTGGAGGCCTTCACGTCTAACAGGCTTAGCGGGCAGTCCTTGGCATCACTGCCGCGCACATAACTGGCAAATAGCTGCGCTTGTTTGGTTTCCCCTTGATACAAACACGCGCGATGGATTTCCGGCATGCCACGCAGCGATGACAATATTTCCTCAGCGGCCTGGGAGTCTGAAAAACTCATTGCCGCCGTTGTATTGAGCGAAAAAACCTCTGCAACGGCCAGCAAATTCTTCTGGACGGTTTCCCGTACGCTAAACCAGTTATACAGCACGAAAACCGTTTCGATCATCACCAACACGATCGTGACCGTGCCGACAATCGACACCAGTATTTTTCGCTGTATCGGCAAATCCCTTAGCATCAGGAACTACCCTTCGCAGCAGAGCGGCGCACCGTTCTCGCCAAGCTCAAAAGCCGCGAACTCACCGACATACCGGAGCGGTGGATATTGGCCTGATTGATATCAAAGCGCAGCTTACCCGACACGATAACAAAACTGATCATGCCGCCCGCATCGATAAAGTCGCCGTTATCGGCGATGGTTAAGATGTGGTCCTGGGGTAATTTTTGCAGCCAGTAGCGCTGTAGCTCTCCGCTATTATCAGCGAGGTATAGCACCTCGCACCCCTCGCTCTCTTCGGGGAGGAGTATCAATCGGCTGCGTATGCCGAGGTCATTGCTCGATTTCGACTTGATTAATGCGGAAAGCGCGATGGCAATGTCGCGGTCACCGACCACGCATATATCAATTGCCTCCTCGCCACCCCGTATCGCCGCTGGGGGCCAACTGATAAAGCGCGTGAAGTTAACCAGATACGCCGCCTTAACGCGCTGCTCCAGGCCTTGCCCAAACGCATTGCCGGCCAGGCCCAACACCAAAGCTATTGCACAGAACCGCCTGCCCCAAATCATTAGAACATCCAGCTCAATTGCGCTTGCACACTGCGCCGTATCTCTACGCCGCCACCAAACTCCGCATGAGCATCGTCATTGAGGTTACTCACGCGCACAGACGCTTCGAGCTGGTCGTTGATACGCCACATTACATTCATATCAATTGCCGCGTAGGCATCAACATTTTGATCATCCAGAGGGCCAATCCATCGTGCCGCAAGGAACAGCGACCAGCGATCATTGATATCCCAATCCATGCGCGTTTTCAGCTGATGACTGGGATCGTTGGCATCGGCATCGGCAATAGACTGATCCAAACTGCCCGGCGGAGTGGAGGCATCCAGGTCGAAATAGCGATAGCTGGTCAGTAACTCGATGTTTGCTCTTGCTCGCCATCGCGCGGTCAGCTCAACACCATGGCTGCGCGCGCTGCCAATATTATCGATTAATATCGGTGGCGGCGTCTGAGGGTTAGTCAGGTCATCAGTGAGTCCACGCAGCTCCTCGTACTCGTTATAAAAGCCGGCGATGTCTATGGACAAACTGCCGCTCAACTGCTGACGATACCCCGCCTCCAGCGCCGTCAATTCCTCGGAGTGAAAACTGCGATCACCGCCGAAAAAGCCACCCGAAAACGAGACATCTTGATCCAGACGGTTGGGAATACGAACCGCCCGAGACCAGGCTGCCCATACCGTGCTGTCGGGATTAATTTTATAGCGAGCCCGGACACTTGGTTGAAACTCATCGCCACTGTAATCGTTGTGCTCGAGTTTAGCGCCCAGAGTGAGGCGCAGGCGCTTGTTTAAAAAATTGATTTGATCTTGGATAAACAAATCATAGGTTTCGTCCTCGCGCTTGCGAGGGCTAAAGTCGGTGAGAAAGGGGTTAACATCGCCGATGTGATCGCGACTAAACCTAAAGCCACCGCCGATCACCAGCTCCTGCCGCTGCCCGATCGGGCGATTATGCTTCACTTCGAAATCCAGCAGGCGTCGCTGCTCAGAGAAATTCAGTCGATTGTTAAAAGCGCTGCGATCATAGACGAGTTGGTATTCTGAATTCGCCGTACCGGCATGCTGCTGACTTAGACGCATTATCAGATTTTCGCCGCGGTGATATTCTTGCTTGCCCCCTGTCGGCACAGCCACGTGGCCGCGGTAGGCATCACCCTGAACGGTTAAGCGCAGCGCATCCGATAATTTATTATCAGTGCGAAATCCCGCTTGGCGGTGTACCCACTCATCACCGCTATCCCCGCCACTGGCAGCTTGCTGTTCGCTGTGCCACTGACTTTTGGCATAGACACGATAGAAACCGTCGCCAGCAAACTCATCGCCGTACCTCGCCTCGGTATAGCCTCGATAGTTTCCACCGCCGCCCGCGGCAACCCACCCTCCGAGCGTGTCCTTGGCTGAGCGCGTAACGATATTCACCACGCCATTGACAGCATTCGCCCCCCATAGCGCAGCGCCGGGGCCACGTATAACCTCAATGCGCTCTATGTCGCGCATCACAGTATCTTGGGTATACCAAAATACGCCGGAAAATAACGGCGTATATAAGCTGCGACCGTCCATTAATACTTCGAGCTTATCGGCAAGTGTGCTGTTGAAACCGCGAGCGGTTACCGCCCAGCTATGTGAATCAACCCTTGCTACCTGCAGCCCTGGCACCAAGCGCAGGGCCTCGGCAAGTGTGCGCACGCCGCTGCGGCGAATATCCTCCGCGTCCAACACAAACACTGCCGCGGCGGTATCTTGCAAGGGCTCCGCCCGCCTAGAAGCCGAGACCACCTCGATATCCATTAGGTCTTCGAGACTGAGTTCGCCAAGTGTTTCCAACGACGCTAGCTGGATTGTTGACGAGGCGGCGCTCAACGAGAAAGTGACCAGGCCGAGCGCAATACCCGTTTGCAATAAAAGGCGCATAACCATTGTCCGCGTCATTGTTGTTATTTGCTTAGTGGATGACTATTGCATCCACTTTTCAAACTAGGACAAAAGCGCCTACTGCACCATTGCAGCTTTTACCTACTCAGGCCTCCACTGCTGCGGCTTGACGGTATTTTTCTTGGAGGGGTTTCTTATACATTTTCCCGTTGTCCTTCCTCGGTAACTGCGCCTCAAAGAAAAACGCCTTCGGGCACTTCAATGCCGAGACAGAGTCACGACACCAGCCTCGCAACCGGTCAGCCAGCTCAGCATTACCAGTGCACCCCTGCTCTGGCTGAACCACCGCGACCACTCGTTCGCCAAACTCCTCATCTGGAAGCCCAAACACGGCGACATCAGCGACCTCTGGGTGAGCAATCAGGGTATTCTCCACTTCTTGAGGATAGATGTTCACTCCACCTGAAATAATCATAAAGTCGCGGCGATCGGCCAGATAGAGATAGCCCTCGTCATCGACATAGCCCATATCACCAACCGTAGCCCAGCCATCTCGGTGGTGAGCACCAGCGGTCTTCTCCGGCTCATTGTGGTATTCAAAGTCGCCAAAGCCAGAGAAGTAAATCATTCCGGTTTCGCCGCAGGGCAATTCATTGCCATCGTCGTCGACGATGTGTACCTCGCCCATCAAAGACTGGCCCACTGAGCCAGGGTGTGCGAGCCACTGCGCGCTATCAATGGCGGTCATGCCAATACCTTCACTGGCGGCGTAATACTCGTTGATAATCGGCCCCCACCATTCGATCATCTTGCGCTTCACATCAGCGGGACACGGCGCCGCCGCATGCGTCGCCGCCTTCAAGGAGCTGAGATCGTATTTGCTGCGCACCGCTTCAGGCAGTTTCAGCAGGCGGATAAACATAATGGGTACCCACTGACTGCAATCCACACGGTATTTTTCGATCGCTTGAAGCGACAGCTCTGGGTCAAAACCGTCCATCATTACCACCGTACCGCCCAGAGCCATTGCCGCCATAACGCTGTGCATGGGGGCCGCGTGGTAAAGCGGCGCCGGCGTCAGATACGTCGACTCACTATTAATCCCCAGGAACGCAGCAATACCCTGCATAACGGCTGGCACCTCGTCAAAGGTTTGCTCGGGTAGGCTGGGTTTAATGCCTTTTGGCTGGCCGGTCGTTCCCGAAGAGTAAAGCATCGGAACCCCCGCACATTGCTGCGCTAGCGGTACCGACGGACACTCGGCCATCGCCGCTTGCAGGGAGTCAAAATTGGGCGCCTCACCAGTGCTGATAAACCAGTGCTGTACGGCCGGCAATGCCGACCTGTCTAGTTGCTGCGCCGTTTCAAGGTAGCGAGGTGAACAGATAAACAGCTTGGCCCCTGAATTTTCCAGGATGTACGCCACTTCGGCAGGCCGCAAATGACTGTGCAGTGGCGTGAACACCAAGCCGCTGCGCTGGGCTGCCCAGGCAATTTGAAGAAAGCAGTGGCTATTTTCCATTTGATAGGCAATGTGGTCCCCGGCACGTAAACCGCGGCTGTAAAACAGTTGGGCGAGCTGGTTGGACTGGGCATCCAACTCGGCATAAGTCATTACCTCACCCGTGTTGGCAAGGATACAAGCGGCTTTTTGCGGTTGTTTCTGGGCGTGAAATTGCGGGTGCTGCACGATAGTCACTCCATAAAAATTATTATTGTTTTCGCTCACTACTTTTCTAAGTAGCTTGCTGACGATAAGCGCGCAGCGCTCTGGGATCAAGCCTTGCTCATACCAAAAACACGAGCCAAGACAAGCGGGAATGCACGGCCGTTGTTGTCAGTGAACACATTACCTATACTGGCAAGCACTATGTACTCAAACACAGGGAATCGGCAAATGAGCGCTTTTGACCAACTCATGGCAGCGGTGCGAGGCAGCGACGGCCTTTACACAGCAAATGTTGACGAAAGCTGGCTGCAGGGCCGCACCGCATTTGGGGGGCTTAGCAGTGCCCTGATCGCCCAAGCCATGCGCAGTGAGATAGAGCCAGCCCGCCGCTTGCGCTCCCTGGCGGTAAGCTTTGTTGGCCCGGCCCCCGCTGGCAATCACCAAGTGGCACTTCGCCACTTACGCGACGGCGGCTCGGTTACCCACATTCAAGGAGAGCTGCGCTGTGAGGGTGAAGTGGCTACCGCGATCAATGCGACGTATGGCAAGGATCGTCAATCTGCGGTCGTTGTCGAGGGACCGGCGATGCCGACCTCGATTCCGGCGCCGCAGGACTGCATGCTACTGCCTTTCATTGACGGCCTGACGCCCGCGTTTACGCAACACTTTGATATGGCGCTCGCCAGCGGTCACCTGCCATTATCGGGGGGAGACAGCGCTGATTTTTCACTGTGGCTGCGTTTTCGCGATACCACTGCGCTTACCGAAAGTGCGCTGATTGCCCTGGCAGATGCACCGCCAATGCCAGGCCTGAATATGATCAAACCGCCTGGGGTTGGCAGTTCGTTGAGCTGGTATTTGGAGTTTCCCAATGCGGTAAGTGCCGGCGATACAGCCGACAACTGGTGGTTTATGGACTACCGCAGCCAAGCCGGGAGTAATGGTTACTTTTGCAACTACGCAACAATTTGGTCACCGAGCGGCGTGCCCATAATGTTTAGCCGCCAAGTCGCTACAGTGTTCGAGAAGTAATGGCGTAGGCCAGTAGAGTCGTAACCAGAAGAAAAAGAGCGAGCCTGTCACACATGGCAGACTCGCATTGAGTCGTTATTTACGGCTGAGTGTTCTGAATGCTCTGTGCCGAATGGTCTTTAAAGTAAAGACGAAATGGCACGTTGCGCTGCTTGCCCAGATAGATGTAAAAACCGTAGCGGTCGTTGGCATAGTCCTGAACGAACTCATAGCGAGGGCTGATCGCTGGTGCCTCCGGGTCAACCCGAGGGGCAGTAACCAGCACTTCCTCTATCTCGGTTGGCGGTTGATCGCCCGATGCCGGTAGCGACACCAGTACACGATATTCTGTCTTGCCGGGGACATTCTCCACCGCCTCAACGCGCGCACCCGAGACCGTATCAATAAATCCTACCTGGCTTTCAATAATACCGCTTTGTCGTGAAACCGTTTGTGCCGACGGCTGCGGCTGAGCGCAGGCGGTAACTGCCACCCCCAGCAACAATAAACCGGCGCAAGACAAGCTATGACGCATAGACATGGGCGCATTCCTTTTTATACCGATAATGCGGGAATGCTAACACCTGGCCAAAGGAATAACAGCCAGCTATTTGCGTTCCCGCGCTATCTCTAGGCGCAAAAAGCCTCGCCCACGGCTATTTTGCTGCCCAGCGCGGCAAGGCTGCGTGCGGAGCTACCCAGCATCATTTCGTTGTGACGCAACCACGTACAGTAGCGCCACAGCGGGTAGTCGCGGTCAATGCCCGTGCCACCGTGCAAGTGCTGGGCGGCGTAGCTAACCCGATGACCAACATCCCCTGCCCACACTTTCGAAATCGCCACTTCGACACTCGCGTCGACACCATCGTCGAGACGACTGATCGCCTGATAGCAATTCAAACGCAGGCATTCCACGTCGATAAAACAATTAGCCGCGCGGTGGCCCACTGCCTGAAATGTCGCAATCGGCACGCCAAACTGCTGGCGCTCGGCCGTGTAAGACGCGGTCATCCGCATCGCTTTATCACTGGCACCAAGTTGATGCGCGCACAATGCTGCCGTCGTATGCTCGGCGACCGAAGCGAGCAACTGCTGCGCCTGCTCCCCGCGGGCCAGAATATTCTCTGCGCCCACACGCACATTACTGAGCGTCAGCCGGTATTGTGGCTCGTAAGTCGTCACTTCCATCGCTTCAAGCGCAACACCCTCTGCCTGACGAGGCAGCATTACAACAACGGCCCCGTCACCGTCGGTCGCGGCCAGCAGTACATAGTCAGCTTGCGCCGCAAAGGGAACGCAGAGCTTCTCACCGCTGATCAGCACCGCCTCGCCGTCAGCCCGCGCATTGCATACACGCGGCTGAGTGGGGTCCTCATTGTTCGCTTCCATCAACGCGGCTGTGAGCAACTGTTCACCGCTCACCACTCCGGGCAGTAAGCGCTGCTTTTGCTCGGCACTGCCGAATTGCTGCACCGGCATCGCCGCCGAAATACAGTGAGAAATAAATGGCAGCGGAGCAATATTTCGCCCGACTTCTTCTGCAATCAGGGCCGCTTCAAAAAAACCGAAGCCCATACCGCCATATTGCTCTTCAATGGCAACACCCAGCAGCCCCGCCTGAGCAACCTGCTGCCATAGTTCGCGGTCAAAACGCTCCGCCGCGTAGCTGTCGTACTTGGCGAGCTTTTCCGCTGTTACCTGTTCGCCGAGAATTTCGCGCGCAAGGTTTTGCACATCGCGCTGCTGTTCTGAAAGTCCGAAATCCATAACTGTTTTCTCTCTATTCGTTCACTCTTCGCCGGGGTAAACACGACGCATCTAGCGCGATGCCCGGGGCATCCACAAACCGGCGGCGGAAATGATGTCACGCTGAATTTCGTTGGTGCCGCCACCAAACGTAATAATTGATGCCGTGCGATACAGGCGCTCAATTCGCGATGCGATGGGGTCGGCACCCGGCGTGCGACGATTAATCAGTGACGCTTGGCCAATGACCTCGCCCAACAGGCGATACACCTCGATGAAAAACTCAGACCCGTAGACTTTCGCCGCTGAGGCATCGGCCATATCCAGCTGGCCTTCGGTCATTGCCCACGCCTGCTTGTAGCACACCAGTTTAAGTGCCTCGACACCGGCACGGACTTTCGCCAGGTTGATCTGCACCCAGGGTTGGTCGATGATTTTTCCACCCTCGGGCAGGTCAGTTTGCTGGGCCCACCGCACTACGTTATTAAACATTTCTGCAGTGGGTCCAAAGTTCACCAAACTGAGACGCTCGCGGTTCAGCTGGCTGGTAATCAGCTTCCAGCCCGCGTTTTCCTCGCCCACCAGCGCGTCGTCATTCACGCGAATATTGTCGTAGTAGGTTGCGTTGGTGCGCACGCCACCCAAGGTGACCACCGGACTGCACGACCAGCCTGGATCGTTAGTGGGCACCAAAAACATGGAAATACCTTTGTGCGGTTTCGCTGCGTCGGGATCCGTTCGGCAGGCAAGCCAAACGTAGTCGCAAAAATGCGCGAGGCTGGTCCACATTTTTTGACCGTTGATCAGCCAGCCGTCGCCGTCGCGCACCGCCGATGTTTTCAAACTCGCCAGATCGGTGCCGGCGCCCGGCTCGGAGTAGCCAATCGCAATCAAACATTCACCGGCGAGGATCTTGGGTACGATCTCTCGCTTCTGCCATTCATTACCGTGCTCGGCCAGCTGCGGCCCGACCGACTCGGTTGTCAGGAATGGGAAGGGGTAACCCGCGCGCATGACTTCTTCTACGAAAATAAACTGCTCGATGGGGCTCATACCGCGACCACCGAGCTCTTTTGGCCAGCCAACACCTATCCAGCCATCGCGCCCCATTTGCTTGAGCGCCTCGCGCCATAGCGGGCCACCGCCCTCTCCCATGCTCTCGTCGCACTCGGCCTTGAGCTCCGGCGTCATCAATGCCTCGAAATACGCGCGTAATTCTTTGCGCAGCGCATTCTGCTCTGCGCTAAACTCAACTTTCATTGTTGCCTTCCTCTGTGTCGCCGCCAGTCGTTGGCAGTTTTGGTTGACGCTTGTCACCATAATAAGCGGCCGGGTCACTGCGACAATTGCAAAAGCCGTCACCCACATGACATATGCGTTCATAACGCCTTTACGCTGCCACTCAACCATTCAGACGATAGCTCGCGCCAGCAACACTTGCGATCATTTGCGGCTGTTTACCCCTCACTCAATGGTGCCAAGGTTGCACCCTCAAGCGGAGATTCGGCATGAGTGACAAGCCTGTACAGGCGGCAATCGAAGGTTGGTATACCCTCGATACTGATACGCCCCACCTTATCGGCGCAAAGTGCGACGACTGCGGCACCTACTACTTCCCCAAAAATTTGTCCTTCTGTCGCAACCCCAACTGCGAAGGCGAGACATTTAGCGAGGTACAGCTCAGTCGCACCGGAAAAATTTGGTCCTACACCGATGCGTGCTACAAGCCACCCGAGCCCTTTGTCGCCGAAGAGCCCTTCGTTCCCTACGGCATTGCCGCAGTGGAACTGGAAAAAGAACAGATGATCATTCTGGGACAAACGGTCAAAGGCGTCGGCCCCAAAGACCTGAAAGTCGGCCAGGAAGTCGAATTGGTATTAGAAACACTGCACGAAGACGACGAGTCGGTAAAAATTACTTGGAAGTGGAAGCCACTGGGCTGAGCCGCAGACTCGATGACGGGAGAATTCAATGAGTAACGATATCGCCATCTTGGGCGTCGGCATGCACCCCTGGGGCAAATGGGGCAAGAACTTCAGCGAGTACGGCGTGCACGCTGCGCGCGCGGCACTGAAAGACGCCGGCATTCCCTGGCAGGATGTGGGCTTTGTTTCGGGCGCAGCAACCATGCGCTGCGGCTATCCCGGTTATGTTGCCGGGGCGACCTTCGCCCAGGCATTGGGCTGGCAGGGTGCGCAAGTAAATACGTCTTACGCCGCCTGTGCCTCCGGCTCTCAGGCGCTCGCCGCCGCACAAGCAAAAATTCTTGCCGGCGAATGCGAAGTTGCCTTAGTTGTCGGCGCCGACACCACCCCTAAGGGCTTCCTCGCGCCGGCCAAAGGCTACCGCCCGGAAGACCCGGATTGGCTGCGTTTTTACCTGGGAATTACCAACCCCACCTACTTTGCACTGTATGCCCGCCGTCGTATGGATTTGTTTGGCGATACAGAAGAAGACTTTGCACGGGTAAAAATTAAAAACAGCGAGCACGGTTTCACCAACCCCAATGCCCGCTACAAGAAAAAATTTACCATGGAAGATGTGATGAACTCGGCCATGGTGGCTGATCCATTGCGTCTGCTGCAAATCTGCGCCACATCAGATGGCGGCGCGGCAATGATTGTATCTAGCATGGACTACGCAAAGCGCCTGGGCAAAGCCGACGCCGTCCGCGTGGCGGCCGTATCAACCGTCACACCCACCTTTGCCAGCGCCGTGGTGGAAATGCCCGATATCGCCACCGACTCAGCGGCTGCAGCGGGCGTAGAAGCTCACCGCTTCCGCGCGGCACTGCCAGCAAAGGCCTATGAGCAGGCGGGAATCGGCCCGGAAGACGTCAACGTTGCCGAAGTCTACGACCTCTCCTCAGCACTGGAAATGGACTGGTATGAAGACTTGCAGCTGTGCCCGCGCGGTGAGGCTGCACAACTGGTGCGCAATGGCGATACCAAACTCGGCGGCCGTCTGCCTGTTAACCCCTCGGGCGGTCTGGCATGCTTTGGCGAGGCTGTGCCCGCTCAAGCGCTGGCACAGGTCTGTGAGCTGACGTGGCAGCTGCGCGGCGAGGCGGGTGAGCGCCAGGTTGAAGGCGCCCGGGTGGGCATTACCGCCAACCAGGGCCTGTTCGGCCACGGCTCATCGGTAATTGTTAAGAAATAGCCACGACGGCAAACCATAAAAAACGGGGCTCAGGCCCCGTTTTTTATGCGTATTATTTCAGTCCGACAGAGCCCACTACGAACACGACACACCTGTGCCACCCAAGCCGCAATACCCCCCGGGATTCTTATCCAGATATTGCTGGTGATAGGCCTCCGCATAATAAAACGGCCCCGCGGGCACAATCTCGGTCGTGATCTCGCCATAGCCCGCTGCGGTCAGCTTTTCCTGATACGTCTCGCGGCTTTGCTCGGCAGCAGCGCGCTGCGCGTCCTGGTAGGTATAAATGCCCGAGCGGTATTGCGTGCCCACATCATTGCCCTGACGCATCCCCTGCGTTGGGTCATGGCTCTCCCAAAAGCAGCGCAGCAGGGCATCAAGGCTTAATACCGCCGGATCAAATACCACCAACACCACCTCGTTGTGGCCAGTCATCCCCGAGCACACCTCTTCGTACGTGGGATTCGGCGTATGCCCACCGCTGTAGCCCACCGCCGTGGTGTACACGCCGGGCAGTTGCCAAAACTTTCGCTCCGCCCCCCAAAAACAGCCCAGCCCCACAACCACTGACTGCAAATGGTCGGGAAACGGCCCCTTAAGCGGTGCCCCCAACACCGTGTGCCGCTCCGGCACAGGCATTTCCTCACTGCGACCGGGCAGTGCTTCGCTCGCCGCTGGAATCGCACTCGGTTTGCGCAAACGGTCGAAAATACTCATGAAAATGCTCCTGTCGGTCACTTGTCGATAGGCCCACTATGCCCTGATTCACATGGCCCTGACTAGCCCTGAAACCCGCCAGGCCCCTGGCGCTGGGCAACATTGGCCGGCATTGAAATAAACGCCTAAAATTCACCCAGTTTTTTTATTGCTATTTGCCAATAAAACGGTTTAAATCGCCGCCTCTTTCAACCCTGCGGAGGATTTATGCTAGATGAAAAGCTTGGATCTTATGCCTTCTCTGGAGGCGGGCGCTGCCACGACTAACCCGATCACTGCATCGGATGAAAATCTCGATCACTTCATCGTGCGCGATGGCGTTGCCTACGCCGGCACACACCTGATCATCGACCTCTGGGGCGCCTCCCATCTCGATGATATCCCCCGTATGGAAAAAGCCTTCCTGGACTGCGTTAAAGAATGCGGTGCAACCCTGCTGCATATTCACATGCACCATTTCACGCCCAACGGCGGCGTGTCCGGTGTTGCGGTCTTGGCGGAGTCTCATATCAGCGTACATACCTGGCCGGAGCGCGACTATGCCGCCTTCGACGTCTTTATGTGCGGTGACGCCAAACCCGAATTAGCTGTCGGCATCCTGCAAAAAGCCTTCTCCCCCTCACGCATTGAGGTCGGGGAAAATCTGCGCGGGAGAATGGACGATGTCTGAATGGTTCGACGAGACCCTTCACAGCGGATACCACCAAGGATTCCGTGTTAAAAAGGTGCTGTTCGAAAGCAAAACCGAGCACCAGCATCTCGTCATCTTCGACTCTGTCGATTTTGGCCGTGTGATGGCCTTGGACGGTGTTATTCAGACCACCGAGCGCGACGAGTTCGTCTACCATGAAATGCTCGCCCACGTGCCACTTTTGGCCCACGGTAAGGCGAAAGACGTGCTGATCATCGGCGGCGGTGACGGCGGCCTGCTTCGCGAAGTGCTTCGCCATGCCAGCGTTGAGCGCGCCGTGCAGGTCGAGATTGACCAAGCGGTTATCGATATGTGTGTCGAGTACCTGCCGCGGCACTCCAGCGGTGCCTACGATGACCCGCGCGCTGAAATCGTCATTGGCGATGGCATCGACTACGTGCAAAATTGTGGCCGTCAGTTCGATGTTATTTTGTCAGACAGCACCGACCCCATCGGGCCTGGCGAGGTGCTCTTCACCTCACCCTTCTACGAAGGGATTAAGCGCTGCTTAAAACCCGGTGGTGTATTCGCTGCGCAAAATGGTGTGGCCTTTATGCAACCCGAGGAAGTGCGCACTACCCACCAGCGCCTCTCGCCCTTATTCGCGGACTGTCACTTCTATGCTGCCGCTGTGCCCACCTACGTTGGTGGCATTATGACTTTCGCTTGGGCCAGCGATGACCCCAGCTTACGAGAGCTCGACCTGGAAACGCTGCAACAGCGTTTCGCTGACAGCGGCATCACCAGCCGCTACTACACGCCGGCCCTGCATCACGGCAGCTTTGCCCTTCCGCAATATATTCTCAATATATTGAAAGGCGACTAAAGCCCCGGCCTGTCCGCTGCGTCCAGCTGGCAGGCCCAGCCAAATTTAGGCGGCCGCCGAAATATCGCGCCGCCCTCTCATTTTTTTTGCAAATCGACTAGTCTAGTGACAGCATCGCCCGTCGACGAGCACTGATATTTTAAAGAGCACCCGCTATGAAATTTCGTTTTCCCGTTGTTGTCATTGATGAAGACTTCCGCTCGGAGAATATCTCCGGCTCCGGCATTCGCGACCTCGCTGACGCCATCGGCCGCGAGGGCATGGAGGTTGTCGGCTTTACCAGCTATGGCGACCTAACGGCCTTTGCCCAACAGGCGAGCCGCGCGTCTTGTTTTATCCTTTCAATAGACGATGAGGAATTCTGCGACGGCAGCGACGAAGCAGCCAGTCACGCGCTGAGTGCAATTCAGGATTTCTTGCAGGCTGTTCGTCATCGCAACACCGATATTCCGGTTTTTTTATACGGCGAAACACGCACCTCGCGCCATTTACCCAATGAGATTCTGCGCGAGCTACATGGCTTCATCCATATGTTTGAAGATACGCCGGAGTTTGTTGCCCGGCATATCATTCGTGAGGCCAACAAGTACCTGGAATCACTGGCACCACCGTTTTTCAATGCGCTGATGAATTACGCCAGCGACAGCTCATACAGCTGGCACTGCCCGGGTCACTCGGGCGGCGTTGCCTTCCTGAAGAACCCTGTTGGGCAAATGTTTCACCAGTTTTTCGGAGAAAACTTATTGCGTGCCGATGTGTGTAACGCGGTAGAAGAGCTCGGCCAGTTACTCGACCACACCGGGCCGGTGAGCGACAGTGAGCACAACGCCGCGCGGATATTCGGCTGCGATCATCTGTTTTTTGTCACCAATGGCACCTCGACGTCGAACAAGGTTGTTTGGCATTCAGTAGTCGCGCCTGGCGATATTGTGGTGGTTGACCGCAACTGCCATAAATCGATTCTACACAGCATTATTATGACGGGTGCGATCCCGGTATTCCTCACGCCAACACGCAACCACTACGGCATTATCGGGCCAATTCCAAAAAGCGAATTTTGCCCGGATGAAATTCGTAAGAAAATTGAAAACCACCCCTTCGCCCGTGATTTTGCCGACCGCAAGCCGCGCATTTTAACCATCACGCAGAGCACCTATGACGGCATTGTCTACAACGTAGAGGAAATTAAAGGCATCCTCGGCGCGACCATCGACACCCTGCATTTCGACGAGGCCTGGCTGCCTCACGCGGCCTTCCATCCGTTCTACAAGAACATGCACGCCATCGCCAATGATCGCCCTCGCGCCGATGACACACTGGTCTTCGCCACGCAATCCACGCACAAGCTATTAGCGGGTTTGTCGCAGGCTTCACAAATTCTGGTGCAAAACGCCGAACACAGAAAGCTGGACACTCACCGCTTTAATGAATCTTATTTGATGCATTCTTCCACCAGCCCGCAGTACGCCATTATCGCCTCCTGCGATGTTGCTGCCGCCATGATGGAGCCGCCCGGCGGCACAGCGCTGGTGGAGGAGTCCATTCTGGAAGCCATCGACTTTCGGCGCGCTATGCGCAAAGTCGATGCCGATCACGGTGACGACTGGTGGTTTAAAGTCTGGGGACCGGAGTATCTGGCTGAAGAAGGGATCGGCGAGCGCGACGACTGGGTGATTCACTCCGGCGATCGCTGGCACGGCTTCGGTGATATCGACTCGGGCTTCAACATGCTCGACCCAATCAAAGCGACAATCATCACCCCGGGATTGGATGTCGACGGCAACTTCGACGATACCGGCATACCAGCGTCGATCGTGAGTAAGTACCTGGCGGAACACGGCATCATCATAGAAAAAACCGGCCTGTACTCGTTCTTCATCATGTTCACCATCGGCATTACCAAAGGCCGCTGGAACTCCATGGTGACAGAGTTACAGCAATTCAAAGATGACTACGATGCCAACCTTCCTCTGTGGCGTGTGATGCCGGCTTTCGCTCGCAAACATCCGCAATACGACAAGGTCGGCTTACGCGATTTATGTAACGATATTCACAGCGTATACAAGGAGTACGACCTAGCTCGCATCACAACGGATATGTATACCTCGAAAATCGAGCCCGCGATGATACCTGCTGATGCGTGGGCAAAAATGGCACACCGCCAAATTGAGCGGGTCGCCATTGACGAACTGGAAGGGCGCACAACCGCCATGCTGGTAACGCCCTACCCCCCTGGCATTCCTCTGCTGATTCCCGGCGAGCGTTTCAACCGAACGATTGTCCGCTACCTGCAGTTTGTCAGGGACTTTAACTCGCGCTTCCCCGGCTTTGAAACCGATTGTCACGGGCTTGTGCGAGAAAACATTGACGGTGAAGATCATTACTTCGTCGATGTCGTCATTAACGAGGACAAAGCGTGACGACGGTCACACTTTGACACCTTAAACAGCACTTATTCCTCCAGCGCCCTCACTACGTCACAAAACGCAGCGATAATCCCATTCACGGCGTGTGCGGGGCGCTACCGCTTTTTTTCGCGATTACGCCCTTCCACAAATACCCAAATACTAAGCTCTGAGTTATCTTGGGTAGCGTATGACACACAATTTGCGACGCAAGTCGGTATTTTTCACAGGTAAGCTGTTAATTCCTGCGGAAAATACTTATAAAGTAGAGAGAGCTTTAACGCTTTTGCTAAGCCGCGGCGATACTTCACAAAGCTACCCCGGTGCGCCGCTGACCAGAATCACCATGTGCCACCACTGTCAGGAAGACCTGTTGGCAGCAACGATTGCTAAATACAAATTTTGACTGCTCGCTCCTTATTCTCAGCGAGCGGAGCGATATCAGTTTCGTTTTACATTAAAGCGCAGCGCATGCTGCAGAATGACCAGAGAGGCAACGGATATGTTCCCCCCATCACGTTTTAAGCTACGCAAATTGCTGATCGCCACCGCGGTTTGCAGCCTTGGCGCCAGCCAGTTAGCGAACGCGCAGCTATTGGGCATCATCGGTATTGGCAATGACGGTAAAGGAGCCGTGCTTATCGACCTGCCAGCGCTGCTCGGGCCCATTACCGAACCCCTCGGAGCGTCCTTAAACCCCTTAGTCGACGCGCTGGATACCACGCTAGACCCCGTCACCGACACGATAGACCAGCAACTCGCACAGCCCTTATTGGGCGCACTGAGCCCGTTGACCACCCCTCTTCTCACCGGACTCGACCCCATTGTGGCGCCCGTAGACGGCATTGTTGAAGATCTCACCGGCGGTTCACTGAGAGACGCTCTCACGAATGACGACATGTTTAACCCCGGCGACGGTGATGGCCTGGTCAACGACTTACTCGGCGCCGACGAGAACCCCAATAGCGGCACTGAGGCGGGAGAACTTTCCCCTCTTCCGGCAATCACCGCCCCCCTGGGTAAAGCGCTCACCCCACTGATCGACGCACTCGACAGCACTCTCGACCCGCTCACCGACGCACTGGATGACACCCTGCTTGAGCCCGTCCTGGATGGCCTGAGCCCGGTTACTGAGCCGCTGCTGGATGTACTGGAGCCCGTGACCGACCCCGTTGACGGCCTGGTTTCCGACCTCACCGGTGGTAGCTTGGAAGATGCCTTAACCAATAATGGCGACAACCCGGGCGACGGCAATGGCGTGGTAAACGACCTGCTGGGTGGCCCGCAAGATCCGAACAGCGGTACCGAAGCAGGCGAGGCGTCACCGCTTCCCTTAGTAACCGGCCCACTCGGCAAAGCATTGACGCCGCTGGTTGATGCGCTGGACAAAACACTCGACCCAGTGACCGACGCCCTCGACGACACTTTGTTAGAGCCCTTGCTAGACGGCTTGAACCCTGTGACAGAACCGCTGCTTGATACCCTGGCGCCGGTTACCGACCCTGTCGATGGCCTGTTAGCAGAAGTCACCGGCGGCAGCCTGGAAGACGCCCTGACCAACAACGATGACAACACCAGCGATGGTAACGGTGTTGTTAACGACCTGTTGGGCGGCCCTGAAGATCCGAACAGCGGCACCGAAGCGGGTGAAGCCTCACCCCTACCCCTCACGGCTGGCTTGGGTGAAGCCCTTGACCCGCTGCTGGAAACTGTCGACACATTGCTCGACCCACTCACCAATGTTATCGACAACCAAATTGGTGAGCCGCTGCTGGGCGCGCTGAGCCCGGTTGTTGACCCGGTTACCGACCTGCTGGAGCCCGTTACCGACCCTGTTGACGGACTGATTGGCGATGTCACCGGCGGTAGCCTGGAAGACGCCCTGACCAACAACGATGACAACACCGCCGATGGCAATGGTTTGTTAAACGACACCCTGGGCGGAAATGTTGACGCTATCGATAATGGCAACGATCTCAACGGCAACAACAACCCCGCGCTAATTGGCTTGGTCGATGCCGACAGCCTGAACGGCGGCCAGTGTGCTGACGCAGATGCCGACGGTGTCTGCGACAGCCGCGACAAATGTGCCGATACGCCAGCTGGCGCTGCCGTCCTGCCAAATGGCTGCCACCTGGACGACCTGCAACCGCTGCGTCTGGAAGGCGTGTTCTTCGAGTTTGATAAGGCGGTACTGACCCCAGAGTCGGTAGCAACACTCGACGCCGCGATCAAGGTCATCCAGGCTTCAGGCGCCGAGCGCCTGGAAGTTGCTGGCCACACTGACAGCAAAGGCAGCGATGACTACAACATGGACTTGTCACACCGCCGCGCCGCTGCTGTGCAGCTGTATTTCATTGAACACGGTATTGAAAGCGAGCGCTTACAGGCTCGTGGCTACGGTGAGAGTCAACCTACCAGCGACAACGACAGCGAAGAAGGTCGTGCACAAAATCGCCGCGTAGAACTCAAGGTTTTGAATTGATAGCGCGTTCATCGCGCTACCCATAATTTGCTGAATACAGTTTAGGAGAAAATCACATGGCAATCGATCTGCCACCCGTAATGCCACCGGTCAATGCCAGCGTTGCACAAGTGCAAGCGGCAAAAAGCGCGTCGGCTACCGTAGTAGAAGCTGACGTCAACGGGACCACTGTGCGTGTTTACGGCAATGAGTACCTGAGTGATAGCGATCTGCGCGAGTTGTTGGCCAGCGCAAAAACCCCAGCAGAAGCTGTTATTGGCCTTGCAAAGCGCTACTACCAAGACGGCCACCTGCTGATGAAAGTGGACTACGCACGCATGCTCGACAGCGTGGCGATCATAGTCAAGCAGCTGAAACTCAATGAAGTGACCGGCGCCGAAGAAATGCAGCCGTATTTCGCAGGCCTGAGTGGCGATGCAGACCTCAGCATTGCCGAGTTCCATCGCGCTAAAGTGCTTGCCGACCTGCGCTCTCGCCGCGCTGGCTACGACTATGACATCAGCTATGTTGAACAGGGCGACGACGCTGTCGACATTCAACTGAGCCGCAAGGCGATCGAAAATCACGATGCCACCGAGATCATCGTCGAAGCCAACAACAAAGGCAGCCGCTTCCTTGGTCGCTACTTCGGCTTGGCTGGTGTTAAGCACAAGTTTGAGTCCGGCACCCAGGCCTCAGTCTCTTACCAAACCGCCTTCACCGATTTGGGTGAATCGCGTGACGGCGAAGAGCTGAACCAAGTCAGCATCAGCGTTGACCACCCTTTTGCTAGCGGCCTCTACGGCATTGATATCAACTATGTTGACTATCTGCGCGAGCCAGAAGCGCGGGTAACCACGCCAGGCTCATGTTTGATCCCACTGCTCAACCTGGGGTGTACACCTGCCCAAAGTTCAATGGTGGGTATCGAACTGGACGCAGAGATCCTCCAGGCCAGCCTTCGCGGCGAGCAGGTGCTTTACAGCACGCCTTGGCAGCAATTCAGCCTGACTGAGCGCATTGAGTTCATCGACTCAACCATCGACCAGGAAGGTCGCAGCGAGAAGCTACTCGACGAAAATTACCAAGTTGTCGAGCTGGGTGGTCGCTACACGCTCAACCGCTTCCAGAGCGAGGAGCAAAACGCCGCCAGACTGAACGCGTCGCTGAAACTGCGTGCCGGCTTTGGTGACGGCGGCACCCTCGACCGCTACGACGAATATCGCGCTGCCTACCAGCAGCAAAACCCCGGGCAGCCCGTGCCCGACATCGTAGCGCCTGCACGCACAGCAGAGTTCATTGCCCTGCTGCCCTCGCTTAGCTACGAACAGCGCATTACCGACGGCGTAACCATGAAAACCACCGCTCGTGGCCAGTTCGCTGACGAGCAGCTGCCACAGCAGCAACAGTTTGTGTTGGGTGGCATGGACAGCATGAGCGCGTATCTGCCAGGCGTCCTGATTGGTGATGAGGGTTACCACCTCAAGGTATCGCTGAACAAGGCCATTAAAGCCGCTGAAGGCCTGAAACTTACGCCTTCGCTGTTCGCCGAATACGGTGGCAGCTGGTACAACAATACCAACAGCGACTTTGGTGACGAGCAAGCGCTTGCCGATGCCGGTCTGCGTCTGAAGCTGGAATACGGCGACTTCCTTTACTCTGAGCTGGTTGCCGCCAAATCCATCTACGACGATGTGGTTAACGATGACTTTATCGAAGAACTGGAAGCCGACTTCTACTGGCGCCTTCGCCTAACCTTCTAAGATAGAAATAACGCTCGGTTCGCCGGGTGTCTTATTAAAAACCACCGTCTGCCAAGCAGCCGGTGGTTTTTTATGGCGCATCCAAAATATAGCTACACAGCGGCGGAATGCCATTAAACTCCACCGAACTATAGCTGGTGGTGTAAGCGCCGGTAGACAACCAGTACAAGCGGTCACCTTCCTCAAGGTTTACGGGTAGCTGATAGCGATGATCCTCGTAAAGAATATCCATACTATCGCAGGTGGGCCCGGCAAGAATGACTTCATCCTCGCCGTCACTGTCCACTTCCCACAACACGGGATACTGTATCGCCTCGCCGAGGGCCTCAATAAGGCCACCAAATAAGCCAACATCCAGATAGACCCATCGGTCGAGTGAGTCGTGTGATTTATAGGACACTTGCACGACTTCGCTCACCAACACCCCCGCTTCTGCAACCAAGGAGCGGCCGGGCTCAATGATCACCTGAGGGGGCGAGTCACCAAAATCTTCCTCTAAGAAGCGTGCAATTGCACGGCCGTAGGTCTGCAAGTCCTGCGAGCGCTGTTTGTAATTGGCGGGCATACCGCCGCCCATATTGACCATTTTTAGCGCAATCCCGGCCTCGCGGAGCTGATCGAAAATAAAATGCACCTTCGCAATCGCCGCGTCCCAGCTACTAATATCTCGCTGCTGGCTGCCCACATGAAATGAAATGCCGTAAGGCTCCAGGCCCAGCTCCCGCGCGAGTAGGATCAGTTCTATGGCCATATCACGCTGGCAGCCAAATTTTCTCGACAAGGGCCAATCAGCGGTCTCCGAGCCTTCAGTTAGCACTCGCACACACACTCGACTGCCTGGCGCACATTTTGCTAGCTTACGAATGTCCGATTCACAGTCGCTGGCAAAGAGGCGCACGCCCTGCTCGTATGCAAAGGCAATATCCGTGGCTTTTTTAATGGTGTTGCCGTAACTGATTCGGGCACTGTCGATATTTAAGCCGCGGAGTTTTTGCAACTCATAGATGGAGGCGATGTCAAAGTTCGCACCCAGCGCGTCCAAGCAGCGAATAATATCGGCATCGGGGTTAGCCTTGACGGCGTAGTAAATATCGGCAAACGGGAAAGCGCCCTCCAGTTCGGCGTACTTTTCCCGCAAGGTGGGCAGATCGAAGATCAAACACGGCGTCGGCTTATCGCAGGAAAAACGCTGAATGCGCTGCCAAGTCGCAGCCGCCAGCAATTGTTGAGACATGGCAGGTCGCCTCTCCAGAGTACACAGGGCGAAAAAACGCGCAGTCTAGCGCAAAGTGACGCAAGTTGCTCGGTTGTCATAACACTGCAATGCACAGCCGCCATGATTAGTCACGCTGGAAACAGAAAGACAAAGAAAGGAAAGTAACGCAGCGAATAAGCGCTGCCAGGAGAACAGAAGTGAACAACCAGAATACTGAGATAGACGTTAAAAACCTATGCAGCCGCAAGCTTTGGGAGCTGCTTAAAAATGCCGAGTGGCAGAATTCTAGCGAAAAATTTGCCATTGAGCAGGAGCTGTCCGGCCGTCGTCACTATATTGATGAGCTGGAAACCCTTACCGCAAAAGAAACCAGGCATTAAGTACCACTAAATAGGGGATCAACCCCAATAGCAGGAAGGGCAGGCTAGACGCCCAAAAGTTTAACTGCTCTTCACAGCTCTGATGTATCGCCAGGCTTAATTGCGCCGGCACTTGCCGAGCATCCCCCGCCCCCGCTGCGGGCAATGCCACCCCCGCCAACGCGCCACTTCTCATGAGAGCGACAGAGAACTTTTCTCCCGCGCCCACCTCACTGGCAATGCGCTCATAGCGCGCGCTCACCGGGCTATCGGGCATACGGCGCGCCGCTTGCTTTAGCGCCTGCGCCAGCGGCATTCCCGCGGCAATACATTCACCCAAGTGATTCACGTAGTGATAACTTTGATAGCCGGCTAACGCCCGTCCGATGCCCGGCAGCCGGTAACAAAAACGCTGCACACTCGGCGACTCACGGCGATGCCAAAGCCCTGCAGCAATAGCACACAACAGCCCCAACGGCGCCAAGCCAAACACTATTGCCACCAGCGCCTCACTCGGCTGCAGTTGACGCGATACCAACAACAGCAAGGGCACCAGCAAAATAAAGCCACCCACCAACAGAAGCGGTAGGCGTGACGCGCGACGAAAGCGCTGCTGAAACTCGGTAAGCAATCGATAATGCTCGGCCAGGCGTCGATATACATTCGCCAAATTCCCAACAGCCAAGCCCAGCTGCATAAAGCGCAGCTCCCAATCCAGGAACAGCCCGCCACTGCGCAGCTCGTCTAATACCACCTGCTGGCCACTGGCAAACTTTTGTGCCAAGGCATCGAGCTGAGCGCGGTGCGCAGCCTGCTCGCCCTTGCTAAGCAGGGCAATTAGTTGATCCCAGTTATTATCACCTGACTGGCTGGCTGTGTGCAGCGACTGAAACAGCATAAAACGCTGCGCAGAGGAAGAGGCTGAGCCCATAGCATCCCATAATTATTGTGTTTGCAGCTGCGACGGTAGGGTTGCGGCCGAGAAAGCCCTATACTCTACCACAGCTTGTTTTTAATCGGCCCGCACGCTGGCCAGCACTGCGAACGGAACCACAATGATCATTCGTTTACTCATCGCCGCCGCCATCCTCTACGCCCTGTACCGCTTTGTGAAGCTAGTGCAGAGCAAACCACCGCAGCAACGGCGTTCCTACTACATCACACTGCTAGTCAGTATGGCCGCCGCCGGATTGATATTGCTTTCCATAACCGGTCGCGTCCACTGGCTGGCCGGGCTGGTTGGTGGCGCCATGCCCTTCGTGCGACAGTATGTGCTGCAGCATATCTATCATAAAATCAGCAACAAACCACAGGGTGAGGCAGAGCCAAACGCCACCACACCGCCACCCCAAATGGATATGGACGAGTCCCAAGCCCTGTCTATTTTGGGGCTGAAGGCAGGCGCTAGTGACGACGACATCATCGCCGCCCATCGCAGCCTAATGCAGAAGTTGCACCCCGACAGAGGCGGAAACGACTACCTCGCCAGCCAACTGAATGCAGCCAAAGACGTCCTGCTTAACAAGAGAACGGGCTGAGGAAAACGCTACCGAATTGTGCGACGCGGGCTCGCTCTTGCCTGTAGCGGCTACATAATCACTCACGCTCGGAAACCCCAGCCGGGCGGATGCGGCTCCCCAGCACTTGAGTCACCCCACCGCCGCGCTAAAATGGGGCCCTCCGACTTTGTATCTGTGGAACAGGCCATGACCAACGTTTTCGTCATTCAAAATCAACACGGCCACTACCTGGGCAAACAGCAACAGTGGCTGGACGGCCGAGACCGAAAACTGCTTTACCGAACCGAGCACCACGACGAGGCGATAAACACCGTCTTTGAATTAAGCAGCAAGGATATCTGGCTGCGCGCCAATGCCCTGGCATGCCCGCTTGATGAGCATCGCCAGCCGGACGTTGAACCCGGGCCAGCGATTCCTGATGACACCGAGGTGGACTCACCAGAAAGCGCGATAGTAGAGGGTGAAAACTAAACGATAATTCATCCTTATACTTGAAACCCAGAGCACTCCCCCCCATCTAAACCAAGAGTTTTTAATTCGAGGGTCCACGCAACCATGATGCGCATTTTTCTCTTTCTTGCCACCAACATCGCTATTTTGGCCGTGGCGAGTATTTCGCTGAGTTTACTCGGTGTCGACAGCTACATGGCGTCGAACAATGTCGATCTCGACCTTCGCGCACTGCTGATTTTCTGTGCGGTATTCGGCATGAGTGGCTCACTGGTATCACTGCTCATCTCTAAGTGGATGGCCAAGCGCTCAACGCGCACGCAGGTAATAACACAGCCGCGCAACAGCGAAGAGCGCTGGCTGCTGGAAACCGTTGCCGAACTATCCCAGAAAGCCGGCATCAACATGCCAGAGGTAGGCATATTCCCCTCTCCGGCTGCCAATGCGTTCGCCACCGGCTGGAATAAAAATGCCGCGCTGGTGGCGGTTTCTGAAGGTCTGCTGCGACAAATGCGTCCCAATGAGGTTCGCGCTGTGCTGGCCCATGAAATCGGTCACGTTGCCAACGGCGACATGATCACCCTGAGCCTGATACAAGGGGTCGTAAACACTTTTGTGATGTTCTTTGCGCGGATTATTGGTCACACCGTCGACCGAGTGGTATTTAAAACCGAGCGAGGTCACGGCATCGGCTTTTACGTGGTCACCTTCATCACAGAAATGGTGTTGGGCATTCTGGCATCAACCATCGTCATGTGGTTCTCTCGCTGGCGCGAGTTCCGCGCCGACGCGGCGGGCGCTCACCTGGCGGGCAGGCAAGATATGATTGCGGCCCTGCAACGCCTGCAGGCGCAACAAGGCTTGCCCAACGATATGCCCGATGAACTTACCGCGTTTGGCATCCGCACGGGCGCTAAGAAAGACTTTGCCGCCCTGTTCAGCTCCCACCCGCCGCTTGAGAAGCGTATCGAAGCGCTTCGCAACGGTAGCTAACGGTGATTGCCAGCCACCGCGCCCTGTTAGATGCGCTCCATGAAATGGGTGCGGCGGGCCTGAGCCCAGGAGCATCGGGCAATATCTCTGTGAGGGTCGACGATGGGATGATAATCAGTGCCAGCGGTGCCGTTGCCGGTAAGGCCACTGACAACGACATCGTGTTTGTTGCCGAACAAACCACCAGCCTTATCGACTGGCCGGACGATCAGCCCCGCCCTTCCAGCGAATGGCAAATGCACCAGGCCCTGTATCGCAGCCACCCGCATATCAACGCCGTCGTGCACTGCCACTCCACCCACGCTACCGCGCTGGCCTGCATGCGCCGCCCGATTCCCGCCTTCCACTACATGGTCAGTGTTGCCGGCGGCGACGATATTCCGTGTTGCGACTACGCCTTGTTTGGCAGCGAGGCATTGTCGACAGCGGTTTGCCAAACTCTGGAGCATCGCCACGCTTGCCTGATGGCCAACCACGGGCAGATCTGTATCGCTGACGATGCCACTCGCGCCCTTGCCCTCGCCAAAGAAGTCGAGGCATTAGCAGCAAGCTATTTACTGTGCCTGCAAAGCGGTGAGCCCGTGCTGTTGAGCGACCAACAAATGGCCGAGGTCATGAACGCTTTTTCTCACTATGGCCAACGTCTGAAATAGTCGCCGGCTATTTTTAATCTGCCCTACTCCCACCCTTACATCGACTGTTGCACTGCTATAAAACAGTGGTAAGCTCAGCCTCGGACGCACTAATAGCGTGCAGCTAATGCACCGTAACAAGGCGTTCATCTTTGATCAGTATAAACACAACAAGAAATGTAACGGGCCAAACTGGTGCCGACAGTAAAACCAAAACGGGGAAAGACATGAAAAAAACGCTACTGGCTATCGCCATTTCAACTGCTGCTGCCGCAGCGAGCGCTGATTACCAAATGGAAGCGGGCGCTTTCTACGGTCAGGGTGAAGTGGGTGATGCCGTTGACTACGATGTAATGGGTGTTGCCGGCCGCTACAACTTCGAATCTGTCGACACTAGCAAAGGTCCTCACGCTGAAGCCGCGTTCCTGGATAAGAGTTCATCTGTTGGTTTTGGCTACAACAGCCTGGAGCCTGATGTCGCAGGTGCCGACGACGTAGACAGCTTCGACTTTGATGTTCGTGTCGTTACAGATACCAACCTGATTATTGAAGCGGCCTACGAAGAGTCTGAAGCCGGTGACGACGAATCTGATACATTCGGCGTGGGTGTGGGTACCTACCTGAATGACAACACCGACATCGTTGTTAGCTACCAAACTACTGACGATGACGGCGAAGATATCGACCAGCTCAATGTCGCCGTTCACGGTGTAAACCCGCTGACTCAGGGCGCAACACTGGCCTATGACGCGGCACTGTCTTACGTAGACACAGACGAAGACAGCGGTCACATGATCGAATTGGGTGCAACTTACTACTTCAACAAAGACCTCGGTGTTGGCCTGTCAGCCGACCTGACGGAAGTGGGTGACTACAACACTGACACCGTGTCTCTGGACGTAAGCTACTTCCCCCAGCCAAATGTCGAGCTGATGGCTGCGTACTTTGACCAAGGCGGTGACGTTGACGCCGACGGCATTATGTTCGGCGCTGCAGTGCGTTTCTAAACGCTAGCGCAACGAAAAAGGGCTGCTCTCGGGCAGCCCTTTTTTTATGCCTATAAAAACCTATTCCGTTATCCGATTTGGGTAATCGATATAACCTGCGGGCCCCGGCGTATATAGCGTTTTAGGGTCGATATTGGCCAACGCCCCTCCCATCGCCAAACACCGCGGTAAATCAGGGTTGGCAATAAATGCCCGACCAAACGATACCGCTGCGATCTGCGAATCGCCACACAAGGCGCCCTCGGCTTCGTCAGCGGTATAGCTGTCGTTAACGATCAATGGACCGGAGAAATTCTCTTTGGCCAATGCAATGTGATCGCCAATCTTGGGCATGCGAATAACATGTAAGTAGGCCAGACCGATCGCGTCCACCGCTTTTAACAGCGCCGCAAACGTCTGCTGGTAATCCTCATCGTTTAAGTCGTTAAAGGGGTTCCCCGGACAGATTCGCATGCCGACCTTTGATGCCCCGTCGACCTCCGCCATCGCCTCGAGCACTTCCAATACAAACCGCAAACGATTAGCCAAGGTGCCACCGTAGTCATCGCCACGCTGATTGGTGCCTGTGGAGAGAAACTGCGCGGGCAGATAACCGCTGGTGCAATGCAGCTCCACACCGTCAAAACCTGCCGCATAGGCGCGCTGTGTCGCCGACGCATAATCGTTAATCGTACGCCGGATATCCGCGCGACTCATCTCCTCGGGCACGGGGAAATCCTGCATACCTTGCTCGGTATATATCTGCCCTTTTGCGGCAATGGCCGATGGCGCCAAGGTACGCACACCCGGTGCTTTATTGTCCGGGTGAGCCACGCGACCACAGTGCATTAATTGCAGAACAATTTTACCGCCCTCGCCGTGCACTGCCTCGCAAATCTCGGCCCACGCGGCCTGCTGCGCGTCAGTGTATATTCCTGGGGTTCGGCAGTAGCCTTTACCCTCTGCGCTGGGGTGGGTACCCTCGGTGATAATCAAACCCGCTGTGGCGCGTTGGCGGTAGTATTCGCGCATCAGGTCATTGGGCATGTCACCACTCTCATCGGCGCGCGAGCGCGTCATGGGCGCCATCACAACACGGTTGCTGAGCGCTAAACCGCCCAGTTGCACCTCGCTTAATAACTTCATCATCTCACCCGAATTTTCGGTGCAGGCGCGCCGCGCCGCATGCGATTTAAAAACTCATTTACCGGCGCAGGCTCGGCCACTTCGGCCAGCCCCTCAGGGCGGTTTAGCCAAAATTCCTTCCAGCTGGGAAAGAGCTCATGGAACGCCCCTTCATAGGGTTCGCGGCCGGGCCAACGCATTTTCATATCCCCAATCGGTGGTTTATTGAGGTCTGTGGCATACCAGTAGCACGGCAAGCGGCGACGGAAAAACCAGCGGCCGTCTTTGCGCTCGTAATCGTCCCAGTAGAGCATTTGCATAATTACCCACTCACCGCCGCATTCGTGCTCGTTCTTGGAATACAGCACGCCGTGGGCATGGTCAGGGTCACTGAACTCGATGATGTGGTTGCCGGTATGGTGAGACGTGCCGGTAAACTGCAAACGCAGAGTATCATCGACCCACGCCTTCAAATGCGCGCGGCCGCTGAGCTCGCGGCTCACTCGAATATCCTCAGCAAATAGATTCACATGGGCGTCCAGGTCGCGCATATCCAGCGACAGGGCATACTTCGCCACCAGCTGGCGAATCTCATCCAGCGACTCAAGGCGATCAATACGTTGTTCCAGAGAGTGTGTCACGCCTTATCCTCCCAGCGCGCGCTACCGGTATTCAGTTCTGCCATGCGCCCGCCGTCGACATTCAACACGGCGCCGGTTACGTAAGACGCTTCGTCACTGGCGAGAAATAAAATCGCGTTGGCACATTCACGCGGGTCGCCAATGCGGCCCAGTGGAATCGTTTTCCCCGTGGCGCGCTGAGTCTCTTCGTCCGGGTTCACCGTTTCCAAGGCCGGTGTGAGAAACGCACCCGGTACCACCGTGTTGACGCGGATCGCAGGCGCCCATTCAATCGAAGCACTCTTACTCAGGGCAATTACGCCCGCCTTGGCCGCGCTGTAGCCAGCCGTGGCCACCGAGCCCGCCAAACCGCATACCGACGACACATTGACCACGGCCCCGCGGTGTTTCTTGAGCTCGCTGTAAGCCTCGCGCATGAGGAACATCGCGCCATCCAGGGAAACCTGAAAGTTTTGATGCCAGGCCCTGGTGCTGTGATTCGCCAGCATACCGGGCACCATCAGCACCGCATTATTCACCACAATATCGATGCGACCGAAGGTCGATAGCGTATCTGCCACCAACTGTTTTACTGCCGCCTCATCGCTCACATCCACCGACAGGGGCAGGCACTCACCACCGGCCTCGCGAATTTGCTCGGCAACAACTTCCAGCGGCTCAAGGCGGCGACTACAAATCACCACCTTGGCCCCTTCCTCGGCAAAGCGCAGCGCCGTTGCCGCACCGATGCCCTGCCCGCCGCCAGTGATGATCGCCACCTTGTTGTGCAGTCTATCCGCCATGTCTCTCTCCTTAACTAAATCGATATTTCAACGCAGGCACTGCTGCTGATCGCGCTGGTAATAACAGCGCCCACCAATCCACAGCTGTTCCACCTTGAAATTGAGTAATTGCTCAGGGCCTTGCAGAGGGTCGCGATCAAGCAACACCATGTCGGCCAG
The DNA here is from genome assembly GCF_964011655.1 of uncultured Spongiibacter sp. Lineage (NCBI taxonomy): Bacteria > Pseudomonadati > Pseudomonadota > Gammaproteobacteria > Cellvibrionales > Spongiibacteraceae > Spongiibacter > uncultured Spongiibacter sp. Next base: position 104,963 of record NZ_CAXGPO010000003.1, read on the forward strand.
TTTGCCGGGCTCCAATGAACCCAGTTGTTCTTCTTGGAAGCTCTGCCATGCGGCGTCGATCGTTACCGAGCGAAGCGCCTGCATAATGGAAACTCGCTGATCGTCACCCAACACCTTGCCGCTGCGGGTTTCCCGTGTAACGGCTGACCACAACAGGCGGCCAATATCCATTGGCACTACGGGGGAGTCTAAGTGGGTGGTGAATCGCAGCTCGCGATCCAAGGCGTTTTTCAGTGGGCTGATCGCGGCGGCGCGCGCTGGCCCAAGAAATTGATCGCGGTGCCGGTCGCCCCAGAAGAAGGTATGCGCCACAAAGAAACTCGGCGTCATTCCCAATGACTTCATCCGGTCTAACTGGTCGGGCCTCGCTGTTTGCGCGTGAACCACGATGGCTCTGGGGTCGGCGTTTGGGCATTGCTGCTGGGCACGCTCGAAGGCGTCCAACAGCATATCGATAGCCGCATCGCCATTGCCGTGGATGGCCAATTGATAACCGCGGCAGTGATACGCAGCCACATCGTCGTCGAGCTGCTGCTGGGCATAACGGGCGAAGCCAACAAAATCGGCATCGCTATGACGGTGATACGGCATTGCCAGATATGCGGTGTATCCCTGAATGGAGCCGTCCGCCACTAGTTTAACGGCCGGTGTCGCGAATTTTTTTGACTGAAAACGCTGTAGGTTCAAATCACCCGTCAACATCTGTTCACCCACCTGTTGCCCCATCGGCCAGGCAATCACACGCTGGGGAACGCGGTTCAGCATCGACAAACCGTAAAGCCCCTGCAACATTCGGCCATCCACGCCGCCGCTCTGCACCGTGGTGACACCCGCTTGCAGGTATTGCTGGGTCGCCATGTCTGCCATGGCGACAAAATCCAGCAAGGTAAAATCCATCGCCAGCGGCGCAACCAGGTCCGTTGCATGCTCTAGCAATAGGCCGGTAGCGCGACCACTCTCATCGCGTTGAATTTCGCCGCCCTCGGGGTCGGGAGTCTCTGAACCAATCCCCGCCAATGCCATCCCGGCACTATTGGTCACCGCCAAGTGACCGGAGCTGTGCATCAGATAGATCGGCCGCTGCGTTGACACAGCATCTAATTCGTCGCGGGTGGGGTGGCGCGCCTCGGTCAATAGCGAATCATCATAACCGAAGCCAAACAACCACTGCCCCTCTTTCAAAGCCGACTCAGCGGCGCGTAACCGCGATTGAATATCGGCAATCGAATTCACGTTGCCGATTGGCGGGCTGCTTAAGTCGACACCCCGCGCGGAAAGTCCGGTGCCGGGAAAATGGCCGTGGGCGTCAATAAAGCCGGGAAGCAAGGTTCGGCCCTGCAAGTCGTAAACGGTGACATCGTCATCGATCAACGCGCGGATTTCCGCATTGCTCCCCACGGCCTCAATGCGCTCGCCGTTAAGCAGCAGCGCTTCGGCAGTGCGATTTTCCGCATCCATCGTGAGAATATGGCCGTTAACGAACGCTTGCTGGCTCGGTAATGGTGGTTGCGGCCCCCGCCAACTGAACCACAATGCCGCCGCCAGTAAGGCGAGTAAAACCAGCAGCAACGACAAGCTCTTTATTACTAAACGCATCAGCGCTTCTCCTTATGCCGACCTAATCTCGATCAACTAGCAATAGTTCACTCACAGAGAAACCGCCAACTCACGTGCACTGCGCACCGCGCCTTCGATGTAGCCGATCTGCGCGCTGTCGCCAATATTGTGCACATCCAGCCCGCTTGCACGCAGCGCTTCTTCAAGCGCGGTGTTCGCGTCTGCGCCCTGAGCAATAATGACGGTGTCGGCAGCAACGCGCTGGCTCTCGCCTTCTCGCTCGAACACCACCTCACTGGGCGTGATGGCACTCACCGTGGCATGGGCCAGCAACTGCACACCGTGCTCAGACAGGCCGTGCAATACCCGCCAGCGGCGCACTATGCTGAGCTCAGAGCCAAAGTCCCTGCCGGGCTCAAGCACGGTGACATCCCGGCCACGCTCTACCAGCAGTTCCGCCACTTCCACACCAACCAGACCGCCGCCGATGATCACCACGCGGCGACCAATGGGCATATACAAGCGGCTGAGACGGCGCATGCGTTCAATACTGCGGTTCAGGCGAAACGCGTGCATCAACCGCAGCATCAGTCGCTGTACAAGCGTCAGCTTGCCGTGGGCATCCCCTGCAAACAACATATCGCGTAGCGCCTCACCATCTAAAACGTGTGGTAGCTCCTTACCTTGCAGCGGCGGTGCCTGGCGACGTGCGCCCACCGCAAGCACAACAGAATCCGGGCGCGCCGCTCGAATATCGTCAGCACTTGCCATTTTATTCAACACCACCTGAGCAGAAGAGGCTCCAAGCCCGCGCGCAAGATAATCGATGAGTTTGCCATTGGGCTCATAGGCGAGCGCTGCCACGCGCAAGGTGCCGCCGAGCTGGTCGTCTTTCTCCCACAGGGTCACCGTATGACCGCGCTCGGCCAATACCCGCGCCGCCTCCATTCCCGCTGGGCCGCCGCCGACAACCAATATGCTCTTAGGCTGCGCTGCAGGCACGCTGCGCATCAAGCTTGCCTCCTCACCTGTTGCGGGATTTACTGCGCAGCACAGCGCCTTGTTGATAAAAATCTGACTGACGCAAACGTAGCAGTATATACAGGGGCGAATATCCTGCTGACGGCCGTCGCGCAGCTTATTGGGCAGCTCCGGGTCAGCAAGCAATTTGCGCCCCATTGCCAAGAAATCGAAATCGCCTTGGGCAATGTGCCGCTCCGCAACATCGGGCTCTATACGCCCCACCGCAATAACGGGAATAGTGACCGCCGAGCGAATCGCCCTGGCAAAATCGATATAGCCACCGGGCTGGTGAACCAGCGGCCCCTCGGTAAAGCCAATGGCGCTGTTGTTTGAATACGCACTAACATTTATTGCGTGGCACCCGGCTTTGTCCAACCACTGCGACACCTGCACGGCATCGTCCAGCCTTATCCCGCCCTCGGTGCGATACTCACAGGCATCGAGCCGCACCATAATGGGAAAATCATCCCCCACGGCAAGCTTGATCGCGTCCACCACTTGCAGCAGCAAACGCGCTCGGTTGGCTAGCTCACCGCCGTATTCATCCTCTCGGCGATTGGCATAGGGTGATAAGAAAGACGACAGTAAGTAGCCGTGACCGGCGTGAATTTCCACCGCATCAAAACCCGCCTTAGCAACACGCGTAGCGGCAGACGCGAAACATTCGATTACCCAATCGATGTCCGCCTGGTCCATTTCTTTGAAACGCGGGCCCTTGCCATCAGGCCCCGCAGCACGAACAAAATTGGCCATCTCAGCCATCGTCAGACCGTTACCCATATCGTTGGCTGCGGGCTTGGGTATAGACGGCACCAGTATTTGCCGCCCTTCGACCACATCGTAAGCAGAGACTTTTCCGCTGTGATTCAGCTGCGCGGCAATGCGGCAGTCATGACGATGAACCCGCTCAGCGAGGGTGCGCAAGCCCGGTAGAAACTCATCTGAAGACAGGCCCAACATGCGCGGCATCGACATTCCCAACGGCCACGCCACCGAGCTGGTCTCAAGCACGATCATACCCGCGCCGCCAGCAGCCCGCGCTTCGTAGTAGTCCATCGCTCGGTCACCGAGGCTGCCATCTTCCAGAATATACTCGGTGCCCATTGCGGCTAATATGGTGCGATTGCGCAGCCGCATACCGGCGATATCGCCCTCAGACATTAAATGTGGATGGCGGCACTCGCCCACTTCACGCACATCAATCATCGCGGGTCTCCGCTACCAGAAATTGTCCGTACCAGCGCCGAAACTTGGCAAAGGGGCCGTCGCCATCGCACAACATTGGTTTTTCAAGATAGCGTTTACGCGCCCAAATAATACGGTCTTCTTCCATTTGCTGGCGAATATCATCAATAATCGCCTGCCCCACGCGGCCCACTTTTTGGCCATTGCCATCGCGCTGAATAAAGGCGTACATCGCCTTGGTGTTGTGGGCGTCAATCGGCGTTAGATTCGCCATTAGCACCGTTTCACAAATGCCGCTGAAGCGCACGGTGGAGATCCCTGGGCCGATACTGCTGTTCTCAATCCGGCCTTCGATACGCCCCTTGGGAGTTTCCATTTCCGTTTCGAGCAACCCAAAACGGCAGTGTTCCTCAAAGCGCATCACCGTCGGCTCAGGCACTTCCGGTGTGCCGTGCACAAAGCGAAAGTGGGCAGCATCCACCGCATTTTCGCCAATCTCTTGCGGGTGAGTCGCAATATCCCATTCATAGATTTTTAGCTCTCCCCAATCATCTGTATCGGGCATCGCTTCATCAATCTGCGGCGGCTCAAACAGTGGCTCGACCCCCTCAGGGTGATACCAAACATAAATACACTGGTTTTGCTCGCGCACCTGCCAACTGGGTATCACCTGCTCACACTTGGCAACGCGCGGCGGCATTCTTTCAGCGTAGGGAATGCCCGTGCACTCACCGTCGCCATTAAATTGCCAACCGTGAAATGGGCAGACAATACTGTCGCCCACCACACGCGAGCCTCCACCTGCGTGGTCGCGAATACCATAACCAAGGTGCGCGCCCATGTGTGGGCAATAGGCATCTAGTACCTTGGCCTCACCGGCTTCGGTACGAAAAATCACCAATTCCTGGCCAAAGTATTCCAGCGGCAGCGACTGCCCCACTGCCAGTTGCTGGGAGTACAGCACCTGAAACCAGCCGTAGGGCATGGGCAGCTCAACGCGAGGCCGTTTTGTAGAAGCAATAATCGTCATAATCCTATCCTCGCACTGCACCGCCGCCGTCGACAGACAGCAGCTGACCGGTAATAAAAGACGCTTTGTCAGAGAGCAAAAACGCCACGGCATTGGCAATTTCTGCGGGCTCACCCAGGCGTTGCATCGGGGCGACCTTCCGCAATTGCTCCGCCATTTTGGGCTGCTCTTCAAAATACTTTTCCAAGCCTGGAGTACGAATAACGCCGGGCGACACGGCATTAATGCGAATACCCTGTGTGGCGTATTCAGTGGCGGCACTTTTCGTCAGAATATTCACACCACCTTTTGCCGACGCGTAAGCAGTATTAAATGCCTGGCCACGCAGCGAGGCGTTGGACGAAATATTCACAATGCTGCCACCGCCGTTAGCGAGCATGGCGTCGATCTCATACTTCATACACAGCCAGGTATTGGTCAGGCACAGCTCCAGCGTTTGGTCGAACACCTTGCGCTCAAACTGATGAATGGGGCCACTACCGCGACTCACCGCCGCGTTATTGCATGCCAGATCGAGTCTGCCAAAGCGCGCCCGGACGGCCGCGACAACTTGCTTCACCTCGTCCTCGGCACTGACATCACAGTGCATATATACCGCACGCTCCCCTTCCTGATTTAGCTCCGCAACACAACGCTGACCGGCCTCATCATTCACATCCAAAACCGCAACCCTGGCTCCCTGAGCAATCAATTCTTCGCAAATCGCGCGGCCAATTCCTGTCGCGCCGCCGGTGACTAATGCGACTTTATCCTGCAATGCTATAGACACTTTCTATCTCCTTAGGAAGCATGAACGCGGCGCACAGGGTGCATCGCGAATAAAACAATAAGCGGTACCACCAGCGCGGCAACCACCCCGGTATACACCGACTTCAACAAGGTAAAATCGACTCGGCTGAGCGTCTCCACGCCTGCCACAGAAAACAATGCGGCGAGCACCGGTACGCTCAACAAGGCCGCCACTAGCGCCAGCGCTAGGGCTTTTAGCGCATCGCGATGGGGCGCCAGCCAGCCCAGGTAGCGAATAAATGCGAATGGCGGTTGCACTGCCGCCAAGCCCAGCTTGGCAACTTTGCGGCGCTGCAGAGGCAGTACGATCAAACTGAGAATAAAAACCAGAATGGCGGCCGTTGCGATAAAGTCGACGATCACGCCCTGACCGCCCCACACCGCAAGGGTGGTTTTTTCCTCGCTGAGGTACCAGGCAAAGGCGCCGTTTACACAGCCATTAATCACACCGTTGGTGGACGCTTCCTTATAAATATGGCGGCTACCTGAAGTCATACCTACTCCAATTGCGTAATTGCTTTTAATTATTAGGCTCTTAGTATTGTTGGGTACACGCATTTGCTAAAGCACAAAAACTTTCAGAAACGCCGACATTAAATACCAATAACGCGGCGCAAAGAGTGTCCTATGACCATGCCTCAACCGACAGCCATGCACGAAATGCCCGTGCGCAAATTCCTGCGATTGCTCGACTATTTGGACAAAGTCGGCATCGACCAGCGCGCCATCGCCAAACGCTCTGGCTTGAATATCGACGATTTAATGGCGGCCGACGACGATAAAATGCTGCCCGGCTACCGTTATTCCAGCCTCTATGAATTGGCTGCCGAAGCCATGCAACAACTCAATATTGCGGTGCCCTGGGGCTCAGGAATAGGCAGCGATGTGTTTCGCTTTATGTGCTACAGCATTATCAATTGCCAAACCCTTGAAGATGCCCTGCACCGCGCACAGCGCTATCAGGAAATGCTCTACAGCATGACCGGCTATCGCATAGAACTGATTGTTGATGCCGGTACTGCAGAGCTGATCTATCACTTTGATGCCGACAAAATCAGCCCAGAATTTTTGCCTGACAGCTGGGATCGCACGGAGTTTTCAGACACCGTTGCGAAAGCATCGGGTATGCGGGTATGGCACGCCTTTATGGGCTGGCTGGTCGGGCGCGACATTGAGCTGAGCGGCCTGAAAATTGCCGCGCCAGAATTCTCCTACGCCTACTCAGACAGCGTGAACAGCGTGATGGGCGTGCCGCCGCAATACGACTGCGACTACACCGCGATTTGTTTCCCTGCTGAGTGCCTACGCTACCGCACAGTTCACACCAACGAATCGCTGGAGGCCTTTTTGCGCAACGCGGTTTACGCCCTCATTTCACAAGACTCGCGGCCTGCAAGTACCGGCGCCGCTATCCGCTCCCTGTTGGCCAAAAGCGGCGCAGGGGCACTGCCTAGCTTTGAAGATATGGCCGAAAACCTTCACATGTCGCCATCCAGCCTGCGCCGCCGGTTAAACAGTGAGGGCACCAGTTACCAGGAACTGAAAGACCACTATCGCCGCGACATCGCCATGCGCCACCTGCGCGATGACAAACTAAAAATTCACGAAATCGGCGAGCTACTAGGCTTTCTTGAATCCAGCTCGTTTATTCGCTCATTCCGCAACTGGACCGGCCTAACGCCAAAGCAGTACCGATCCGAGTTCATTGAAGAGCAATAAAAAACGCCATCTTTCCTCAGATACAAAAAAGGCGAGCCTAGGCTCGCCGAAATACTGGGGGGAGGTAATTCAACAATTAAAAGCGGTAACGCAGCTCTAGACCATATGTACGAGGTGCGCCGTATTGCTCTGTTTCGAGTCCCAAGGCCTGAAAGTTAATGCCATAGGCGGGGTAATCATCATCTGTCAGGTTGTTACCCCACAGCGAAACCATCAACTCACCTTTGTCCACGGGAATGTTGCTCAAGCTCAAGCGACCGTTGATAACCGTCCTTTCGTCCATTGAGCGCACAGGGAAGGAGTAAACACCTTGCCCGCCCATGCCGTCAGAGATAATCGCAGGCGCCAGACTGACTTGTTCCCAAGTGTCCTGCCAATTGGCATCCACGAACACACTGAAATCACCGATAGAAGTTTGCGCAAAAGTGTAATCAACGCTCAGGTTCACCTTATTGCTTGGTGAGTTGCCGCGTTTCGACTCTTTTGACCCGTTAATACATTCACCATTTAGGCAAGTATTGGGATACTCAGCAAAATCACCGTGAATATAGGAATAAGCTAGGCTTACAACCATCGCTTCAATGGGCGCAGCAGAGATCTCGATCTCGCTTCCCCAACGCTCCGCGACACCAGCATTGATGATGCCCGACGCCGCGGTGCCGCTAGAAGTGTCGATCACACTGGTTTGCAGGTCATCATATTTATAGCCGTATAGCCCGGCGTTAACGCGCAGGCGATTATCCAGCCAGTCTGTTTTCACGCCGACTTCAACTTGCTCAATGGTTTCTTCTTCAAAGCCATTTCCGAAAATCTCACCATTGTAGCCACCGGAACGATACCCCGTGGCATAGCGAAGGAAGCCATTGATGTTATCGGCAAAATCATAAGCAAGGGTGGTGTTATAACTAAAATTGTAAAAATTATTGTCCAGGCTTGTCGAACGCGCAGGAGTTGTTCCGAAGGGGCTGACGACCTGTCCAAAATTGTAATCAACGGCTTTTTTCTCTTCGGTATATCGCATGCCAATGGTCAAGGCTAAGCGGTCTTCCAGCTGAGCAAAGCGGTAGGTACCCTGACCATACACTGCCAAAGCATCCGTATTGAGCGTATATTTCTCTGCCTGACGGCCCGCGAGCGGTAAAGCAAAGGCCGCGCGGCGGTCGTAGTTCGACTCGTCTTCAAACCAAAAAAGCCCCAAGGTGTAATCCAGCTGAGGGGTAGAGCCAATCAACTGAAATTCTTGCGAAAACTGCTCATACTCTGAGTTGGTATCTTGCAGAGAGTGCCCCGCTCCTAATTGGTCAACCGCATTCCAAACACCATCAACGAGAGGATAGGAGAAACCTCCACTACCCCCATAAAGCTGCAGCAAAGCGCCGTGTAAACTGTCGTTATACGCTCCGATACCATTTACATCTAAACTGCTATCAATATCGTCAAGGTCACCAAATACATAGGTCTCAATGTCTCGATAGGCGGTTATCGACTTAAAGGTCACCTCCCCAAATGTCTCATGCTCGCCTAAGAATAGTTCAGCAGTAATTGAATGACCATTTGAGTCATTTTCACTGATTGGCGCATTTTCTGCCCAACCGCCCTTGGGTCGCCCTTCACCGCGCTCAAGTGCTCGCTCATAGGCTTCGATCGTTTTATTAATAGAGGGAATCCAACGGCTGGAAATTCTTGGATCAGAGCCAGGAACCATGGCCAAGCCCTGAGCATTAGGCAAAACCGTGTTTTTCAAAAAATCTAAACGACTGGTTCCCTGAGTCGTCAACGCAGTAAAACCAACCACTTTTTGCAGGGCACCCACCTCATCAAGCTCACTGTGGTCGTAGATATAATCTACCGTTAGATCTTCTGTCACTTCCCAGCGCAGGGCCGCGCGCCACGCCGTGCGATCCATGCTGTCGAAATCACTACCGCCGGAGTAGTTTTCGTATAAACCATCGCGATCTTTTTTCAGGAAATTAAAGGCTGCACTCAACTTCCCCGCGCCCTCTCCAACCGTGCCCACCGAATCCAGGTCGACACTACCTTTCAATGTCCGCAGCCCGTAATTACCAAGGCCCCCGGTAAGGTCTACCGCGAATTCACCCAATGGCTTGCGCGAAATCACATTGATGGCACCGGCGGTTGAGTTGCGCCCATAAAGCGTGCCCTGCGGGCCACGCAACACCTCAATACGCTCAATTTGAGCGACATCCATCGCGCCACCGAGCATTTTGCCCACGTAGACGCCATCCATGTACATGCCGACAGCAGGGTCTAGTGAAATATTCGAGGCCACCCCGCCAGAGATACCACGAATACTTAAACTGGTGGCGCCCCGGGAACCTGGCGCAGAATATCCACCCATACTAGGCATGGACGCAAACATGTCATCCGTACTGGTTATGCCACGCTTTTCAATACCATCGCTGGTTATGGCCGTTATAGAAATAGGTGTGTCTTGCAACGACCCCTCTCTACGCTCAGCAGTTACCAGCACCTCTTCCAAGGCCTGTGCTGATGCTGTCGATACCCATGCAGGCATCGACAGTAGTGACATCGCTAATGGCAACATTTTCATTTTGCCTGTGGACGAATAGTTTTTCATGCCATGACTCCCTTTTCATTATTAGAGCTAAGAGCGGCTACCTCTCAACCTGTCTTGCACGTAGCGACTGTGGGCATCGCTAACATATTTACTTATTTATTTTAGATGCTAAAAAATTTAACGCCGCGGCAATTAAAAAACGACAACATAATCATTCATTAAGATGTGCCGAAGCGTTCATTTTTTGTACAACACAAAAAGTTTAAAATGTGCTATTCCACCAAGCTTGGAAAGGCTGCTTCTACCAGTCGGCTTCCGGCAGGTGGCTCCTCCAGCCCGGGAATATGACAAATGCCGTTAACCTCGTTTGCACATTGAACAGCTGCTTCAACTGGCTGATAAAACTGTTTGTACCAACGCCGCCCTCGCGCAAACGGCCCATCACTTTTTAGTTGTAATACCCGCGTCGCCGCCCGCTTGTTTTGCCAGATACCAAAGTCAGACGCCAACGAATCCAAGGCCCCCGCCTGAATTTGACGGGCCTGCTCCCGCTCCGCCTCGCCCGGCGAGCTGTTGCCACTGTTCACTAACACGCCGTGCCAGAGTTTGGTCACACCGTCTTCCACCGGTGTATTGGCAATGAATTCAATGCTCTCCACCTCGGCAAATAACTGGTGAGACAGCAACAGGCCGGGGCCGGTGTACCACGTGGTGGTTTGCAGCATCGCCTGGTATTCCTTGTGAAAACCGCCCTGACGCTGAATGTAGATGTGGTCGCGCCACTCATTCTCGAAGTATTCGCAGGGTGCACCGTGGGTCGGCCCTAAGTGCCGGGCATCCGCCATATTATCGATCACCTCCTGAGGCTGAACGGGCAGCTCACCGAGGTGATCCATTTGCCACTGAATCCACTGTGGCTGGTGCCACTGATCCAAGGCCGGTGCTGGGTATTGCGGCTGGCTACCGTCTTCGTCAAACCACATCCAGATACCACCAATGCCCTCCTCCACCGGGTAGCTGGTTAGCTTAGCCGAGCGCGGCATGGGGCCGTCGTGATAGGGAATGTCATCGCAAACCCCATCCGGCCCAAAGCGCCAGCCGTGGTAGGGACAGCGAATCGACGAACCTTCGATTTGCGCGCCTTCTTTAGCGATAACCGCGGTATCGCTGGCGGCGATGTGACACTGCATATGCGGACAATAGGCATCGAGCAGCACCGGCTTGCCATCCTCGCCACGATAGAGTGCAAAATCGCGGGCAAAAAAACGCAAGGCCAGCGGCGACTGTCCAAGCTCGCTCGACTCTGCAATTAAAAACCAACCTCTGGGAAAGGTGTTTGGACCCAGTCCATAGTCTGCGGCCTTCGCCATTGCTTACTCCTTTTAAATGCTATCGGGGCGGAACATGGCGTCATGACCGCCGTCCACATACAGCAGAGAGCCGCTGACAAACGCCGCCTCTCCGCTCAGTAAAAATCCGATGGCGTTGGCCATATCCTTTGTCTCACCCGCTCGCCCGAGGGGGATGCTGGCCAGAAACTCTTTGATCGCCGGGCCGTATTCCGGGTGGTTTTCCGTCTCGGCTGTCATCGCGGTGCGGGTGTAACCCGGTGCCACTGCATTCAAACGTACGCCGCGGCGCGCGTAATCGGGCGCCTTATGACGCATCCACCGCGCTAATGCCTGCTTGGAACCGCTGTACGCGGCATGGCCGCTCACCGCCGATAAGCGCGCCGCCATCGCCGCATGATCACCGGCGATAAGCGCCTCGATATACGCGTCGTCGCTGGGCTGGGGCGCAGAGTTAGAGGACACCAGAACCACCGAGCCGTGGCGCTGCGCCAAGGCATCAGCCAAGCCCTCCACTAGCGCGACCGATCCAAAAAAATTCACCTCGGGGATCAGCTCAACACGCGGACTGGTTCCGCCGATGCCTGCGCAACAGACCAAGCCATCCAGACCATCGGGGAAGGCGCTCAATATTTGGCTGACCGCGCCGCGGCGGCCCGACTCCGTCGATAAGTCTGCGACAATATCGGCATCCTGGCGGTCCAGGCCGACCACTCGCTCGCCATCACTCACCAAGCGCTCACACACCGCCGCACCAATGCCTGATGCGCTGCCTGTTACCACGTATCCGCCCATGATCTTCCCCTTTGTTATTCTGATTGCTTGGCTGAGGCAAGCCTCAGCCGACTCTTGATTGGCCGCCGTCCAGCGCGATGCTTTGACCATTCACGTAGCGACAGGCATCGCTGCATAAGCTGGCGACAAACTCACCAATATCCTCTTTGCACTCACCGATGCGGCGCATGGGGATAGAGGCAACAAACTCGGCAGCTTCCTCTGGCCGGTTCTCTGTCCACCATTGCAATGCCGGCGACATTGCGTGGGGCAAGATGACATTCGTGCGAATACCCTCAGGCCCCCACTCGCAGGCGGCGGCTCGGCTGTAGGCGCGAATCGCTTCCTTCACCGCCGCATAAGCTCCGTACCCAGACATATCCCAACGCATCGCCGCCGACGACGCCAAATTCACAATCACGCCATCGCCTTTCAAATGGGGGTAGCACAACTTCATCAGGCGCAGCGTTGCCACCGGCCCGGACTGCCAGCCCGCCTCAATCGCGTCTTCGCTCACGTCGAGCAAATTCCCCAATGGCACTTCCTGGGCATTGTTCACTAGGATCTGAATGCCACCCAGCTCCGCCACGCAGCGTTCAACCGCGGCGGCTAACTCCTCTGCACTCTTTACATTGGCGCTAATCGCCAAGGCCTCGCCGCCCGCTGCCGCAATGCGCTCACGTGTTGATTCGAGCTTGTCGAGGCTGCGCCCGAGCAGCGCGACCGCGGCGCCGCGTTCGGCTAACGCCAGCGCAATACCCTGGCCAACGCCTTGCCCGGCACCCGTTACCAGTGCCACTTTATTTTTCAAAAACTGTTCTGCCATAACTCCCCCTTGGCATTTTTAAGGATGGTAGCCCCCTGTCTCGGCGAACCCGACGACAAAAAACACTATTTTTATGCACATTTTCGTCACCCCATCGGTGCTGAATTTTTTGGCCAACGAATCTGATTGGAAATGTGCTCAGCAAGTGTAGTGCGCCTCTCTACTATGGGCGCCACCCATCGCGGTGAGCTCGCCGTGACCCTTCGACGACTATCCTGCAACGAATAACGAGAAGCGCGAATTATGAAGTTTTGCTACAACCCAAGTATGTGTCCGGTAGACCAGTACACAGCGCTTGCTCACAGCGCCGAGCAGCTCGGCTTTAACAGCTTGGCACTGCCAGACAGCCTGAGCTTTCCCGAACACTCATCGTCGAAATACCCCTATAACGGCTCCGGCTCGCGAAATTTTCTGAAGGGTCAGCCGTTTGTCGAACCCATGGTTGCTATTCCCTTTCTTGCGGCACATACCAAAACACTGCGTTTTGTCACCTCGGTCTACAAGCTGGCGGTTCGCCAACCATTGGTGGTGGCCAAACAGTTGTCGAGTCTGCTGTCACTGTGCGGTGACCGGCTGGACTTCGGCGTTGGCATCAGCCCCTGGCCAGAAGACTTTGAAGGCTGCCAAATTCCCTGGGAAAAACGCGGTCAGCGCCTGAACGAGCAAATCGATATTCTTCGCGGCCTGCTCAGCGGCGACTTCTTTAGCTACCAAGGGCAACAGCTGTCGATCGACAGCATGCAGCTCTGCCCCACTCCCGAATTCGCCTTGCCGATTTTGATTGGCGGCCACTCCGACGCCGCCTTAAAACGGGCCGCAAGACTTGGCGATGGCTGGATTGGCGCCGGCGCCAGCCTCGACGAATACCGCCAGCTTATCGACACGCTTAAGGAATACCGCAAAGTCTACGAGCGCGAGCACCTGCCCTTTCGTATTCAAGTGGCCTCGGGTGATGTATTTAGCCAACGAGGACTCGACGCGCTCACTGAAATGGGCGTGGATGAGTGCCACGTCGCCTTCCGCAATGCCTATGAAGATGGCATCGACCAAAGCAGCCTTGCACAAAAACAAGACCAACTGGCCAGCTTCGCGCAGCGCTTTATTTCATAGGGCCTGTTAACCCTAGCAAACTTCACTCTTGCACCCAGCGATGGGTGCGTCCCGCTTGCCGGCGTATGCCGGCTTTTTTTTGCTCGGCGCACTGCCAAAGCAAAAAATGGTGAAAGCAAAAACCCCCAGCCCAAAATAAGACACTTGACTTATTAAGACGATCGTCTTACCTTGCCCAGCATGACAACAGACCAGCACGACAATCTCAGCTTAAGCTGCGGCGCCTTGCAGCTCGTACTCAGCGCCGAGCAATTGATCGCCGACAAGGGCATAGACGGGGTATCCAGCCGCGAAGTTGCCCGCGCCGCCGGTCACAAAAACCACTCTGCGGTGAACTATAACTTCGGCTCCTTTGACGGCCTGATAGAAGCGATCATCGACTATCGGGTGCGGCCGATTAATCAACAGCGGGAAGTGCTGCTCACCGCCTTGCTGGAACAGCAGAAACAGCCAACGCTTTACGCGCTGGTCGATTTAATGGCCAGACCACTGGCCAGTGAGTTGCTTCGCGGCAATGGCGAGAGCCGCTATCTAAGCTTGATTGCGCAGCTGTTATCGCGCGGTCACTGGCGCGAGCTGTTCCTGCGCAATCGCGCGCGCTCTTCGGCCTTGATCAAAATCAGTGAGCTTATGGCCGCGCAATTGGCCGATACGCTGCCGAGTGAGATCTACAACGAGCGCGTTCGCTTGCTGGGTAGTCAGATTATTTACAGCATTGCAGAGTGGGACAACTTGCAGCACAAGGGCCAGCTCGCGCTGGACGAGAGCAGCTTGGAGTGGCGCCTGCAAAACCTGATCGAATACGCGATAGGCGGCCTGACCGCCAACCATAATAAGAGGAACTAAGCATGGAACTCATGCCGCACATCGAGCTCGTTATTCTCAGTATTTTCCTGATCGCCTTCCTTGTTGAGCTGGCGGGGGGCCGCCTTAAAAAATCGCCACGGCCGCTGCGCGACTTTGTATTTATGTTATTTGGCATGTTTTCCAACCTACTTCTGGCTGGCGCGGTCATCGGTAGTGTGATCGGTTGGCTGCTAGCCAAGCAATTTCCAGACAGCGCTGGCAGCCTCGCTGGCACGGCCTTCTGGTTGGCCTTTCCGGTTATTTTCTTTATTGAGGAATTTGCCCATTACTGGCTGCACCGCGCCGCCCATGAATGGCGCTGGCTGTGGAAAATCCACCGCACCCACCACAGCGCCGAGCACCTGAATATTTCCGTGGTCTACCGCTACAATTTCTTTTGGGTATTCATGTTGCCGCAAACCTGGATGGGCGCTTTTGCAGTGTATTTCGGCCTGGGAGAAGCCTTCCTGGCAGCGGTGTTTGTCACCTACCTGGTGAACCTTGGTACCCATAGCAGCTATCGCTGGGATTTGTGGCTGCGTAACAAAGCCCCCGTATTGGAACCCGTATGGAAGGTGATTGAGCGCGTCGTGACCCTGCCCGACACGCATCACGCCCATCATGCCTATGGAAAGTCTGCCCACCCCAATGGCAACTATGCCGTCACCGTGTTCTTGTTTGACATGCTGTTTGGCACCGCCAAAATTCCCAATGGCCGCCAAACCCGCTACGGCTTGCCCATTTCCCCGCGCTTGCACTGGGCTGAGGAGCTGCTGTGGCCAGTGGTGCGCAAACCGCTGCTGCCCAAGCCCGAGCAAGCGGCAAAAACCGACGCCTAGCGAGCCGCTCGCGCCTTGGTATAGGCGGTGGCCTGTGCCGACAGCGGATCGTCTGGCCAGGGGTGTTTGGGATAGCGCCCCTTCATTTCTTTTTTTACCGCCTCGTAACTACTGCGCCAGAAGCCTGCCAGATCACTGGTAACCTGCAACGGTCGCCGGGCCGGTGACAATAAATGCACCAACAATGGCTGCCTACCCTCGGCAACGCGCGGGGTATCTTCGCAGCCAAACATCTCTTGCAGCTTCACCGCCAACACCGGCGGGGAAGCACGATAATCGACGCGAATTTTCGAACCTGACGGCACACTAATACGTTCCGGCGCGGCGCGCTGCAGGGCCTGCTGCTGCGGCCAGTCCAACTGCGCCAACAGCATGGCCTCAACATCCAGGGCCTGAATATCACGTAATTTGCTCACCCCGTTTAGATACGGTGGCAACCATTGTTCCAGCGAGTCCAACAGCGCGCTGTCGCTAAAGTCAGGCCATTGCCCGGGCGCGCAGTCGTGCTCGGCCAGCAAGGCCACCCTCCCCTGAAGCTGACGCGCTGCCTCCGACCAGCGCAGCAATTCCAATCCTCTGCGACGCAACAAGGCCATCAGTGCCTGCTCGCGCAGGGACTCGTCCAACGCGGTTTCTGGTCGGCTGTCGAGCAGTAACTTGCCCAGCCAGCGCTGGCGCTCGGCAACAAAACGCTGCTGAGCATCATCCCAATCTGCCGACACCCGCTCGCTGATTAGCGGCGACAGCGCGTCTTCTAATACCGACTCAGGCAGTGGACAAGCCAGGCGAATGCGGTCATTGCTGTCGCCGACATTGGCACTGAGTTCAATGGCCACTATGTAAGGGCTGCCGCGCAGCGGATCATCACTGGCCAGGAATGCCGAGCGGCCGTTACTTAATTGAAATTCATGGCTGCCTGCAGCGCGCTGACGACCAATGCGGTCGGGAAAGGCCCTGGCGGTCGCGATTGCCAGCGCTCGCTCGGTGTTGCCATCAAAGACGCCGTCGCTATTCGCGCCCGCCAACAAGCGCTGATACTGCGCGCTCTGCTGCAGGATACGGCGGTAGCGTTTTGGCTCGCGAGATACCTCGGCCATGCGCAAGGCAATGTCAGCCCCCGCCATGCCCGGCAGATCGCGCTCACCCAACAGCGCTGCCAACAAGCACGCCGACTCGGCAACACCCAGCGCATGGCCATGCAATAACATGTGCGCCAGTCGCGGTGGCAATGGCAGGCGCGCCATTGCCTCGCCGTGCTCGGTCAAGCTCAGCGCCGCGCCGCTCTCGTCCACCGCGCCGCAGGTTTTCAGTAATGCCAGCGCCTGCTCGCAGTGTGCGGGCGGTGGCGCATCCAACCAAAGAAGCGCCTCCGGGGAACTGCCCCACTGCAGGCATTGCAATACCAGGGCACTCAGGTCACTTTGCAGAATTTCAGGTTCGCTGTGGGCCTGCAAACGCTGTTGCTCGGCTTCGCTCCACAGGCGATAAGCCACCCCCGGCGCCTGCCGACCGGCGCGGCCAGCGCGCTGCGCTGCCGACGCCGCGGAGATTCGCTGAGTATGCAAACGGCTGCTGCCGTTGCGCGCATCGAACACCATTGTCCGCTCTAGACCACTGTCGATGACGATGTTTACGCCATCGATGGTCAGACTGCTCTCGGCGATATTGGTGGCCAGTACCAACTTGCGCTGACCCGGCGGCGGTGTGGCGATGGCCCGCCGCTGCTCGGCCAGACTCAGATTGCCATACAGCGGCGCGATCAAGGTGTGCTTGTCGAGCGCTGGCGCTAATCGACTGGCCAGACGATGAATGTCTGCCTGTCCAGGTAGAAAGGCTAAGATATTGCCAGCATGCTGGCTGTGAGCCGCTACGATACAGCGCTGCATCTGCTCCAGATAATCCGGGGCACGACCGTCGCGCCGCTTTGCCAGTGCCTGGTAGTGAATATCGACCGGATATTGCCGCCCCTCACTGCGCAGCACCGGGGCGTTGTTTAAATACTCGCTCAGTGCGTCGCCATTCAGGGTGGCCGACATCAGCAGTAATTTCAGCGGCGCATCGCGCAGCTCGGAAAATAAGCGCCGTCCTTCCAGGGCGAGCGCCAAGCCCAGGTCGGCATCCAGACTGCGCTCGTGAAACTCGTCAAAGATCAGCAGGCCCACCTGCTCCAGGCTCGGGTCGTCCTGTAGCATGCGTTGCAGAATCCCCTCGGTGATCACTTCAATGCGAGTCTTGCCGGAGACTCGGCTCTCCAGGCGCACGCGATAACCCACGGTCTCGCCCACCGCCTCGCCCAACAGCTGCGCCATGCGCTCGGCGGCGCCCCGCGCGGCAATACGGCGCGGTTCCAGCATGAGAATTTTGCGCCCGGCCAGCCAAGGGGCATCGAGCAGCGATAGGGGTACTTGGGTTGTTTTACCCGCACCTGGCGGCGCTTCCAGCACCAGCTCATCACACTGCGACAGCGCGTCTTTAAGCTCGTCGAGCAAGGCAAAAATGGGCAGCACGTCGGCCATAGAAAACGGTTCAAGCAAGGCGGCGGCATGCCGCCGCAGCAAGGGTTTAGATAAAGGCTTTCAAGTCGCGCAGAAAGTCTTCCAACTTATCGTGGTGTACCCAGTGGCTAGCGCCGGGGTAGCGTTTGATTATCGCATCTTTGAAGTAGGCCAAACGACCGCTTTCTTCCGGGTCTTCAACAAAGGTTTCTGTTCCCCAAGCCAGCAAAGTCGGGCATTCGATATTGGTGAAAATTTCCTTCAGTTCTTCCTCACCACTTTCCAGCCGGTTCAGCTTGCGGGTGTAGTTATCAAACTTCCAGCTGTAGGTACCGTCTTCATTCTGGCTGGCGCCGTGGCAGGTCAGGTGCCGAGCCTGCGCCTCGGTGAGATGGGGGTTTTCCTCGTGCATACGCTCAAAGGCATCGTGGAGGTTAGCGTAGCGGCGCGGCAGGCGCGATGACATGCCGTGGCGTACTTTCACCCAGTCGCGCATTTTCTGCCGATAACTCATGGTATCGCACACTTCGGTCTCATCTTTGTTCGGCAAAATGCCTTCAATGTTGACCAGCTTCTTTACGTTCTCTGGATAAATAGACGCGTAACGGCTGGCGATATTGCCCCCCATCGAATGGCCAACAATGGTCGCCGGGCCTAATTTCTTCTGATTAATTAGCTGCGCGATATCGCACACGTAAGCTTCGAAGCTGTAGTGACCATCGGGAGACCAAGCACTGTCGCCGTGGCCACGCAAATCGGGCGCGATAATATGCCAGTCGTGGCGCAGCTCTTCGGCGATCCAGTCCCAATTTCGGCAGTGGTCCTGGCCTCCGTGAATCAAGATCAGTGGTGGCGCGTCCGGGTTGCCCCAGTCCACGTAATGCAGCCTCAGGCGCTGGGAAATATAAATATGCGACGTCGGGCCATGTAAATCGGGAATCATCACTCTCTCCTTATCCAATAGCCCCAGGCGGGCTGCCACCCGAGGCCCTGACCATCATAGGACGCAAGACTAAATGAAACTAGGGCCTGTTAACATCCAGCCGGGCGCTTTTACCGTAAAACATTTATAAACCTAAAACCCAATGGAGCGTCGCTATGCTAGATCCCATTTCACTGGCTGAGCGCGGGTTAATCCCTGACCCCCTTATTCGCCGCGGCATCCGCCGCCAACTTCAAGACCGTCTGGCCCAAGAGGGCCGCGATGATATCGATGCCAGCGAGCAGCGCCGTCGAGAATTTCGCGAAGCGCTGCGTCACTCAGAAATTGCCATCAATACCGACGATGCCAACGACCAGCACTACGAGGTACCTGCTGCACTCTTTGAATTGATGCTTGGCCGTCGCTTGAAATACTCAAGCTGCTGGTGGGGCGATGGTATCGACAATATTGACGACGCTGAAGAAGCCATGCTTGAGCTTTACGCCGAGCGCGCTCAACTGCGCGGTGGCCAGCGTATTTTGGAGCTCGGCTGCGGCTGGGGGAGTTTCTGTTTGTGGGCCGCCGAGCGCTACCCCGGCAGCCATATTACTGCGGTATCCAATTCCCACGGACAGCGCGAATACATCGAGGCTCAGGCGCGACTGCGTGCGCTGGATAACTTGAAGGTAATCACCTGCAATGTCGCCGACTTAACACTCGACCAGCGCTTCGACCGGGTTGTTAGCATTGAAATGCTGGAGCATGTGCGCAACTACCGCGAGCTGCTGAAAAACGTCGCAAGCTGGCTGGAGCCAGAGGGCCTGATGTTTGTGCACATATTCTGTCATGCCCACCTGCACTACCCCTTTGATGGCGGCTGGATGACCGACAACTTTTTCGCCGGTGGTCAGATGCCCGCCTTCGACACGCTTATGCACTTCTCGGAGCATATGCGTGTCGCCGATAGTTGGCGCGTGAACGGCCTGCATTACGCGCAAACGTTGGAGGCCTGGCTAGAGAAGTTAGACCAGCAGCGTCCGCGGGCAATGCAAATTCTCGCCGATGCACCCAACCCTCGCGTTCAATTCCAGCGCTGGCGCATGTTTATGCTGGCCTGCGCGGAGTTGTTCGCCTATCAGGGCGGCAATGAATGGCTGGTAGGCCATTATTTGCTCACCCCTGGGCAGCAAGCCGACTGAGCCATTAGGCGCTGAGTTGGGCCTCCTGCTCAGCGCGTTGACGCAGCACAAAGCGCTGAATTTTGCCGCTGGAGGTTTTCGGCAGGGCGTCGACAAATTCAATTTCACGCGGGTAGGAATGCGTCGACAGGCGGCTGCGCACATGTTGCTGCAAGGCTTCCACCAGAGCGTCGTCGCCAGTGCTACCTTCAGCCAACACCACATAGGCTTTCACAATCGCGCTACGCTTAGCATCGGGCTTACCCACAACACCGCTCTCTACCACCGCCTCGTGCTCCAGCAGACTGCTCTCCACTTCGGCAGGGCCGATGCGGTAACCCGCTGAGGCAATAATGTCATCATCGCGACCGGTGTAAGCGTGCGACCCGTCACCGTTGCTGATGACCACATCACCCGTTAGGTAGTACTTGCCGTGATAGGGGCGTTTTTCATCCCAGGTGTAGCCCTGGAAGAAGTACAGCGGCGAATTTTCCATATCAATCGCCAGCTCGCCCGCCTGCCCCGGCGCCACTTCATTGAAGTTTTCGTCCAGTGCCACGAGTCGATAACCGGGAATTTGGTAGCCCATGCTAGCCTCGTGCTGAGGGTGGGACAACTCGTGGAAATTGGCCGACGTCATGCCCGTTTCCGTCTGGCCGTAGTGGTCACAAACCGTGCAATCAAAGGCGCGTTTTACCCAGCTAATCACCTCTGGATTTAGCGGCTCGCCGGCACTGCTGGCCACCCGCAGATCGATCTCAGGGTAGTCTGCCAACAGCTTGTCGTTCGCCATTAACAGGCGGTAGGCAGTGGGCGCCGCCGCCAAATTACTGATCTTATATTTGCGTAAAAACTCAAAGGTATTGTCGGCCGTAAAGCTGGCCTCGTTAAAGTGTGTGGTGCAGCCCAGCAACAGCGGGCCAACCACCGCGTAATACAAACCGTAAGCCCAGCCGGGGTCGGCCACATTCCAAAAATTGTCGTCCTCACGCAGGCCGACGGCGTAGCGCATATACATCCAAAATGCCGCCAGTGCGCGGGCAGGCACCGCTACGCCCTTCGACTTGCCGGAGGTTCCCGACGTAAACATCTGCAGGAAAGGCTCGTCAGCCGAAATTTTAACCGGCGCGAACTCTTCGCTCTGGCGCTCAATTTCCGGCCAGTAGAGAAAGTCTGCTTCGCTGGCCAGCGCATCACCTTCATCTGCCAATAACAGCGATGTCGGCAAGCCCTTAACCTCGCGCAATTTCAGCCACTGCTCGGTATTGGTAACAATCAGCTTGGTTTTCGCGGTTTGCAGGCGATATTCAATTGCACCGGAGCCGAAAGCGGTAAACAAAGGCTGATAAACCGCACCCGCACGCAGTGCACCCAGCACACATATCAATAGTTCAGGCGTACGCGGCAACAAACAGGCAATACGATCGCCACGGCCAATTCCGCGGGCCTGCAAAAAGCCGGCGAACTGCGCGGATCGGCGCTGCAACTCAGCAAAGGTCATCTCCCCAGGCTGACCGTCAACACGCTCGTAGCGCAGCGCCACGCGACTCTCGTCGGTGGCATAGCGGTCACAGATCTCCTCGCAAACGTTCAGACCGTCGTTAAAATCACCGACAAAATTCTGTACTATTTGCTCCATGGAAAAGTTTTTAGCGAATTCCTGATAATTGCTCGCGTTCATGTTCCTGCCCGTTTGTTAATGCGTGTTTTATAACTATTGTGTGCTAGCGCCAACGCGCTAGACCGCGAAGAAAAAACTCAGCTTAGGCAATGCACCGCCCGAACAGAATGACATGTTCCAGCAGATAATTTGACAAGTTTTGCAGCACAGGACGGCCGCCATTTGATGAAAAATCTCACCTTTTCGTCACACTATGCCCGCGCGATCCTGTGGGGTTTAGAACAACAGGGGCTGGACACCGACGTCCTGCTGCAACAACGCGGCATCGACCCTCAGCTGGTGCGCCAGCCTAAAGCCCGCGTGCCTACCGACCAATTTATCCGCCTGTTTAGACTGTGCTGGAAGGTCCTTGATGACGAGTTTATGGGCCGCAGCACGCTGCCCTGCCGGGTCGGCCACTTTCACTTGATGAGCGCCCTGGTCGTTCACGCCGACAACCTCGAGGAAGTCCTCAGACAGAGCATTCGCGCCTACAGTTTATTTTCCGATGATGTCCGCATCGAGTTGCGACACAGCGGCGACGAAGTGGAACTGAGCCTCAACCACCTGCGCCCCGAACTCGACCCCGATAACTTTCTGGTTGAATGGTTACTACTGGTTTGGCACCGCTTGGTGGGCTGGATGATCGGCCGAAAAATCGTCCTCAGCCACGCCAATTTCAAACACGCCCTGCCCGCCCATTTTGACGAGTACCGTTTTATTTTTCCCTGCGAATGCCACTTTGAGCGTGAGCGAAACAGCCTGTTTTTCAGCAAAAACTACCTGAGCATGCCGGTATGCCGCAGCAAGGAAGAGGTCGATGAATTTGTTCTGAGCTCCCCCCGCGACCTGCTGATCTGGACCGACGAAGACAACAGCCTCAGCACCCGCGTACGCCAGCTTCTCGAAGCTCAGGAAGAGTCGCGCCTACCCAACTTGGAATGGGTGTCAGAGCAGCTGCATATGACCTCCTACACCCTGTGTCGCAAGTTAAAAAGTGAGGGCAGCTCCTACCAAAAAATTAAAGACAACCTGCGCCGCGACCAGGCTATAGTGATGCTCACTCGGCAAAATCTCAGCGTTAGCGATATTTCGACGAAACTGGGCTTTGCCGAACCGGGAGCCTTTTCCCGCGCTTTCAAACACTGGACGGGGCTCAGCCCGCTCAGTTACCGCAAGCAAGACCACTAAGCCCGGGCCGCCGCTGCGCTGGCGAGTAAGCGTTGTTGCTCCCGGTCGAGCATACGACTCACCTGCTTTAGCTCGCGAATCTTGGCATCCACCGCGGCTTTTTTCTCCGCCATCAACAACGCGCCCTGCTCACAGTCGATACGGTCACTGCGCAGCGCGTCCAGCACATCGGAAATCTCGGCGAGTGAGAACCCCAGCTCCTTCAGTTGGCGAACCATTGCCACCCGTGCCACGGCTTTTTCCGGATAGTCGCGGTAGTTGTTGCCGCGCCGTTGCACTTCTTTTAACAGACCCGCCTTCTCGTAATAGCGCAGTGTATGGCGGCTAACACCGGTGCGCTGCTCCAGCTCGGCTATTCGCATCTACCTCTCCACAACAGGGTTTGACATTAGAGTGCACTCTACACCTTAGGGTAGCTTCACCGTCAAGCGAGGAGCAATACCATGACCATACTGATTACCGGCGCCACGGGTTTTATTGGCCGCCACGTCTGCGCTGAATTATCGAAAAACCAAACCCTTATCGCGGTGCTGCGCCAACCCGAGCAACAACTGCCGCTACTTCGCCAGCAGGTCGATGCACTGGGTGGCAACGGCGCCCACATCCAGGCGGTCGCCGGCGATCTGGAGCGGCCGAACCTGGGAATTAAAGACTCGTTGCCCACGCTAGACGCCGTCATCCATCTCGCCGCCCGCTTCGCCTGGAAGTTAGCCCCCAACATCGCCCACAACAGCAATGTAGGCGGCAGCCTGGCGGCGGCCGAACTGGCGCGGCAACATCAGTGCCGATTGGTTTTTATCAGCGGTTTTATGCTGGAAAATCACCAACACCTAAGCCGTCTCGGCATCCACCCAACCGGTCCCGAGCGCACCGACTGGCGCAGGGTATACCGCCGCGCCGGCGCCTACGAGGCCAGCAAGCTGGAAGCGGCGTTCCGCGTTCGCGCTTTTACACAAGCCAACGATATGGATCTTGTCGAAGTGCAACCAGCCACTGTTGCGGGCCACAGCCTAACCGGCATGTTGGATGCTCAGCAGCCGCTATTTAATTTGCTGGATAACCTCGCTCATGGGCGCCTGGCCATGGTGCCGGGCAGCCCCGAACATTGGCTGCCGCTGGTCGCTGTTGATGTATTGGCAACGCTGATTGCCCATGCCACCATCAGCGAAAATGCCCCCGGGCGATTGCTGGCCCTGGACGCCAATACGCCAAACTTACAAGGCACACTGGCAATTGCCGCGCAGGCGCTCGACATGACTGCGCCTAAACGTCACTTACCCCTGCGCCTACTGGCATGGCTGCTGCGCATTCCCGGCATGCCCACGGTAATGAACACCTCACCAGAGGCACTCAATTTTATCCAGACCACCCATTTCGATACCCGTGACACCCGGCAATTCATGCAGCAACAGGGCATTAAAACGCCGGATATCACGCAAGTGATTACTCACTCGGCGCAGTTCTATCACCACCTTCAACAGGCTGCGCTGTCCCCTGCCGCGAGCTGACACGCCCTTCCCGCTACGCCGTGTTGCCGTTGACGATGCCGCTCAAGCAGCGGCTTCAACAAACTGCTTCAAGGCGAGATTCTCGGCCGCCATGCCCTCGCGCACTGCCTTACCGGTAAACATATCGGCCAGTGCGCGCAGTGGCCCTGTTATCGGCAGCTCATTTCTATAACGCACGCCTCCGCCGGGCAACGCTTCTATCGAGCGGCTGCGCTCACCGTAAGCGAACAGGGTGAACCACCCCATATCGCACCAGCGCAAACGTTTTCCGGGAACCACTTCCAGCACCTTGTGTTTCACTTTCATGGTCTTGCCGCCCAAGCGAACAGTCACGTCGGCAATTTCGCCCTCGCGACACTGGCCCTGCGCCTGAATCAACCACGGATTCCAGCGGTGGTAGCCGTCAAAATCGGCAATCACTGCAAACACATCGTCCGCATCAGCATTAATATCAATGTGCGTGGAATAGAAAATCTTCCGAAACATAAGCAACCTCCGTAACGCCATTGCCATCACCTTCAGCACGGCAAGAGCGCAATAAGATAGTTATCGCCGTTTTACAGCCAGCGCTCCGCTTCCGCTATGACCGTTTCCGTTCGGCGGGCCAGTGCACCACGCCGTGGCACGCATAGGTATAGACGTTCGCTGACGGGCTGGGCAAGGCGGTGAATGCGAATCTTCTTCTGGTTATGGAAGGCTTCAACCGCATACGCTGGTAAAACAGTAAACCCCAGGCCCATACTCACCGGCTCTAAAATCAGGCCAATTTGATTAGAAAACCCCCTTCGCTCAAACTGACCACAGTGCTGGAACTCGGGAAAATTAGCGCCGAGCAGTAAGTTCGCGTGATGGCTTCCATCGGGGTGATCAATAAAACCGAGGGCAAGCAGCGACTGCCAATTCGGTTTCTTAAGCGAGGCTGGCGTGACCAGCAATAACGGCTCTTCAGTCACTGGTCTGGCGCTCAGTTCGGCAGTGGTCGGCCTGGCGCTCATAAGGCCGATATCAATCTTCGCCTCGGCAAGTGCTTGCTCTACTTCTGAGTTGGGCGCAAAGCGATACTCAATAATAAGCTTAGGGTGTTGGCGCTGCAGCGCCAAAAGTTTGGGGTAAAGCTTTAAGCCAACACTACCCGGCGACATCACGCGAACCCGCCCCTCGAAGGGCGGGTCTTCACTGACCGCATGCTCCAAGTTCGCCAGCGACAGTAAAATCCCCTGGGCCTCGGCATAAAGGCGCTCCCCTGCCGGCGATAACCGAAACTGCTTGCCCTCTCTCACCAGCAATTCCACTCCCAGCTGCTCTTCCAACTTGCGAATATGCTGGCTAACACCGGACTGCGTCATATGCAGCTGCTGAGCCGTGCGCGTGAAATGGCCCACGTCAACCAGCGTGCAAAAACTGCGTAACCACACTGCATTTATCATTACATTTATTAATCATTCAAATGACGAATGATAATTTTACGTTATTATTTTCACTATGTAATCTGCCCTCGTTGTTCACCACTAGGAGCAGGAAAGATGAAGCAGGTTTACCCACGCAATTTTTCGCATATCGGCATTTCCGTACCCAATCTCGATGAGGCCGTTAGCTTCTACACCGAAGTGATGGGCTGGTATTTGATTATGGCGCCGACCGAGATTGTGGAAGACGAGAGCGCCATTGGAGAAATGTGCACAGACGTATTTGGCGCAGGTTGGGGCAGCTTCCGCATTGCCCATCTGTCAACGGGCGACCGCATTGGCGTGGAGCTGTTTCAATTCAATAACCAAAGCAACCCCGACAATAACTTTGAATACTGGAAAACCGGCGTATTCCATTTTTGCGTCCAAGACCCGAACGTAGAGGAACTCGCGGAACGTATCGTCGCTGCCGGGGGCAAAAAACGTATGGAAAAACCCCGCTATTACTATCCCGGAGAAAAGCCCTACCGGATGATCTACATGGAAGACCCCTTCGGCAATATTCTAGAAATTTACAGCCACAGCTATGAATTGATTTACAGCGAAGGCGCCTATTAACACGTGCTCGCCCCCGCTATCGGGGGCTATCGGTAAGCGTCAAGCTTCATTCGCCTGCTGCCTCACCTGCCTGGCACGCAGCAGTAGATACCCGGCAAATCCCACCGCGACACCTGGCACCACGCCAACAAGCAAACACACCCAACCATGCCGAACGCCGTATTGCCTGGCCTCAAAAACCACCCAGACCGCCAACACCGCCCAACACACCAATACATCGGTTGAGTAGCCCGTTGAAAATGGGTTTACAAAACCCGCCGCGAACGCGCCGATAATATCCGGGTTTTCCAACAACGGCGGCACAACCACCGCAGAGAAGAACACGGTGAAAAACACCGCTGCCAAAACCAGCAGCCCCCTAAAAACCGACTCTGACATCACGCCCCCTACCTATTTCTATTTTTGCCGGTCAGTGTATCCCGCCGCGTTACCGCATGGCGAGCCTGCTCTGGAGCGTGTGGCTAGGTGTTGTAGCTAGGCGTTGTGTTAGGAATAGTGAGCGTAGGCGCGGATGACTTTACCGTTGTCTCCAAAGTGGAAAACTTCGTTCGAAAGCCCCAACACGCCCTCATACACCAACGCGACACTATTGGCGCCGCACAATGTATGCAGCAAGGTGAAATGCAAATCCGGGAATTTTTTAAGCGCCCCCGACCAGTACTCGCCGACGGCAGCTTTGCCACGCAGCGTACCGCTGGGCTCTCCGGTTAACTGAATAATCGCTGGCGATGACATTTCAAAGTCATCGTCATAGTGAGCCAGAATTTCATTTAAATCGTGGGAATTCCATGCCGATACCCACTCCTGTGCAAAGGCCTCGGCCTGCCGCTTATCCATGCTTACAACTTCCTATAAAAATACGTTTTACTGTGCTCGATCAACCTTCAACAACAGCAGCGCAATTGCGCATGCTGCCAACTCCAAAATGAGATAGCCGTACATATAAGCGTTTGCACCGCCATCAAGATATATGCCCAAAGAGCGTCCAAACGCCATGCCAAACATCAACAAAAAAACGCTAACCACAGCAACCCGCAGAGTGTTTACGTTGCTGGCCAGCAGCAACAAGATCACCCCCACTGCTGCCGACATGCCGCCGTAGGTCGCTCGCAAATCGATAACCGCAGAACTGGATGTCACCGAGCCATCAACAACAAAGCCAAAGGTCTCTAGTGGCATTGCAAAGAACAGCAGGCCATACACAAAGAAAATCAAGGCCGTGGCAAGTACAAAGACTTTGCTCATAGTAATCAGTGCTCCTGTCGTAGTAAGGCTGCTAACAAACAAAGGCTCTCGCCTGATAACCGTTATCCGATATGCGCGATGCAAGTCTTTCGAAAAATAGCGTTAGATATCTCTACGCCTCCGGCTACGCTGCCTAAAGCCGATCCGTCGCGCAGATGGGCTCGAATCCAAAGCCAACCGCGAAGCTCTTACCATAAATCACAATAAGAGCATCCGCCATGAAACAATTACTACTTCGCACATACGACGGTTACACCTACATTTTTGACTCAAACAGAAATCCGCTAAGACACATACCGGACCCTGTTAGCCGGTTTTATATCATGACGATCCTGGCTGCTATGTGAAGCTTCAGCTTCGCTATGTACGTAGGGAGCATCATCTACTTTGGCATCAGTTTAGCGGCTCACGTGATACTTTTACTGATGTTTTTCTTCACCATCGCCGTATTCCACGACGCAGAAAAGAACCGATCCTCGTGGCTACTCAAGCTTCGCAGCCAAAAGCGATTCAAGGCTCGATAAGGGTAGTAACACCTTCCGGGGTTTGAAGTCCCGGCCTGTAGACAGTCCGCGAAGCTTCGCAAAGTCAAGCGGCCCACCCCTGCCCCAGCGCCCGCTGGGCGAGGTGACTAATAGCTATTCGTGAAGCCAAGGCGCGTAACTAAGCCCTATCAACACGCCCTCGGGACTCATAAAGCGAGCAATTGTCTGCCCCCAAGGCTCCGTGCGCGCCTCATGAATAAAAGCCTGCCCTTTCTCTTTCATTTCGTACACGGCCGCCTCGACCGCCGCTGCATCGGCCAGCTCAAACTCTATGGTTGAGCTAGGCTCCGCAAACTCCGGCGGCCATTCATCCTGACCAAAGCAGGACTGCGCTGCCATCGCCAGCGGCCATACCCCAAAGTGGTTCGCGCCGGGAAACCGGTCCATAAAACGATAGTCATCCATCGCTTCCAATGGCAAACCCAAAGCATCTTTATACAAGGATGCACTCGCCGCCGGGTCTTTTGTTATTGTCGCAAACCCTGCAATACACTTAACGTCCATTTTATCTCCTATCGCCCATAGGCGATCCTATTGAATTCCACTTAGCGGAGTGGTTTGTCACTTGGCTTGGATCAACGTCGATACAATAGAGACGATTTGGCAAGTTAATATCTAAAATCAGTTAATATACTTTCAATTCCCGCAATTGGAGCGGTTAAAACAACGCCGAACCCACCCCAGCAGCGCTGATTTTGCGCTGCGACAATAAGCGTTTGGTGTGCTACTTTTCACCAAGCAGGAAGCTGTGCAATATTGTTTTTTCATACTGGGAAGTTGATTTATGCATTGGGCCACGTAGAGTACAGCGCACGGGTACTTCTCATATAACCATCTTCGTGAAACCACCACGCCCATATTCTTCCTGCAACCTCCTGGCCAATGGATTGCCCTCCGTAATGAGGCCATTCAACCCAATCCCCATGCGTCAAATCGTTCCGGATCGATATGAAGTGTTCAAACGGACTTCCGTCTTCCTCTGAAATGAATTTCTGCCGTTTAGCCTTTCCCACTAACTTGCCTAAGGTGCCACTAGGATTTTCTAACCCTCGAAAAAGCCAAGCACAGCGAAGCACTGATTCAAATACAAGCGAATAGGTCTGAAACGCTTCAACATAACGATGATCGGAGGCAGCTTGCTGTACCGCTTTTGATAACCATAATGTCGCGGTATGAGCAATGCGGCATACAATAGGTGTATCACTATTTTTCGCAGTAATCGGGCACCTATTGAATAGTAACGCGGGGAAAAACTGCGGACAGTTGAGGGCCATTAGTTGTTGACGATCACTCTGGTCCTGACGCAAATAGTAAGCACATGAACATCCGCAGAATCGACAAGTATGGCTGTAAGGCTTTGCGCCGCACTGTTTTAACCAATCCGCTGGATAGTAACTCCAATCAATTTTCTGCTCGCAGAGCACACAACTATTTATTCGGGCGTTAGCAACGTCGATGTGTGGAGCCCATTTCTCTCGCGATTTCGTATCCCACGCAATCATTTATGCTATGACCTATCCCGTATGAAAACGCTTAACGCCTAAGTTCAGCGGCGCTTGAGGCGACGGCCGTTTTGCGGCAGCAAAAATGGGTGGCGGGTCAAACGTCCGCTGCAACGATTTGTTGGGCGGCAACTCCACCGTGGCTAGATTAACTACAAAACAGGTTTCCAAATTGCTAACCAGATCGGGGCTATATAGATAGAGTTCGAGCATTTAACTGCATTCCAAAAATGTTCTGTCCAACGCCTTCGATGGTGCCCCACTTCGGTTCGATTCCAGCGGCGACCAGCGTGTCGTGCAAAAAGTACGCAAGCGAGTTTTCATTTGCGGGCACAGAACCCTCGAACTTAAGAGAATTGAAGGAAGAGTTTTTCACCGGCAGGTATAAAGCATGGCCAGAAACACTTCTCACATGGTTATTCGGGTCCACGTGATTAGGCAAATCACTTGTGAGAAAGGCTAGTGGTTTAGCGCTTAGAATGGACTGAATTTCGGTGATTTTTACGATTACCTGCTTTCCATCATCAAGCGCAAGCAAAATCATCCCATCAGGACGCGGGTCAACTCCAAACTCAGCGAGAGCGTGCGGCAGAAAGCACGCATCAATTGGATCAAGGCCTTGTGACCGGATCAATCCCAACTGCTCTTCTGCCCAGTTCGAAATTTCCTGAAAATTTGGATGATCTTTTAACGCAACCTGATTTCTCTTGGCGGTCAACGGAGGGCAATCGATATACCCAATGAATGAATCCTGCCCTGAGGCACTGGGGTTCACGGCAAGGCCGCCTACTGTAAACAGCGACAAAAACCCTCTGTCTGCGTGCATAAGTGATAACGCAGCAAGTCCTATTTGTTCATCGCCAACAGTTATGGGCCGCATTCGTTGAATATGCCCTCTGACCTTGTCGGCGCTTTCGTCGCCATTCAAAAACTCAGAAAACGATATCTTTTTAAGCCAGTCGTGAACATCCTTTGCTGGCGTTCCAGGATGAAGCAACAACTTCGCGCCGTCTCCTTGCTCAAGATACACTTGTACATCAAGCCCTGCGACCAAGCGTTGCAACATTGCACCTAATGGGACGAAAAATTCTTGCGCGCCCATGCGAGGAGTGCGGACCTTGAATGACAACCCTTGTGGAATTACATCGTCCTTAAGCTGCAGCGTCACTCGCGTGGATGAAGTAAAGCCAGGAACTTTTCCCGTACACATCAAGGGCCGCAGTGAAAGTTGGTTTTTAAACTTTAATTCTCGGCAATCATCAAGTCCGCAATCCCATCTACGACTAATTACAGAGACAGACTCTGCAACCATAAATGCCGAGTAAAAACCAATTCCAAACCTTCCGACGGGTTTGTACTTGGACGCACGCAGGCCAGGAAATTCCGAGCGAACGAGTTCGGTGCTCCAGAAACTGCTCCCAAAGTCGAGCAAGACGGATGTCAGGACGCGCTCTGACATGCCAAGACCATCGTCCTCTACCTCGAGTTCGTAGTGGCCACAAGATTTGACCCGAACCGTTACTGAGCCGACATAATCGCTCTGAAGCACCTGCCGAGCTGCAATGGCATCGCGTGCATTTTGAATGAGTTCACGAAGTACAACCCACAGTTGGTCAGTGTTGCCATATAGCTGCTCACCTCCCAATTGCCGTACCAGCCCTTCGACGTTTCCAACATGTAGCTCAGCGTTGCAAGGTTGCCAACCAGATACTCTCAAGTAGGTAGACATAAGTCTTGGTGAATCAACTCCCGAGACGCCTTTGCAATCGAATGGAGGAGCTTCCGGCACGTCCAATTCGCTCAAGAGTGAATTAGACGCACGAATTTCACGATCGATAAGGCGCGCGGCATCGTACGCTACCCACCAAGCCTCGAAATCAGATTCGGCAAATGATCGCGTGGACGTGATCAGTAGATGCCCTGGATCAACCGGGTCTATTGATGGCCGGCCGATCCAGTTCTGGGCCTTCCAATGACTCAGGGATACGCCACTTCTATTGAGCAGAGCGTACAAAAAATCAGGAGCCCTCCTGCCATCGATATGCATAGCATCAGCGCAACGCAATATGCAGGCAATCTTTTGGGGACACACCGTCCACTCTGAGGGGAACTCGCTTGGACTGTTAACAAACCTAGGAAGTTGACTTTGAACCTCTTCAATGGACCAATGATGGCTAGCTGCGATTTGGCCAATGAGTTCACCAACGTTTGTCCTCAGGTGTTCATCCGATATTAAAAAATGTTCAGGCGCGTCGTTGCTCTTCCAACTACGAGAACAAAGCTGACTTGCCTGTCCCGCATGAAGCAAACGTATGGCCTGAAAATCCGCAGAGTGTTTACGAGCACTTTCGTTGTTTGTCCTGTCTGAAACTGCTGCAAATGAATCTTTCCATTCGACCGTTTCTCGAATTTTAGTTAAGCCTCCTTCGTAAGCCTCGAAGCAAAGCGCCGCATCGTGTAGCAGTATGGCGCCGCCAAGAATGAAGCCCTCCAATGGATTCAGCGGATACGATTCCCCTACAAGCAAAGAGGCAGTTTCCCAGAGCGCGTCCAGGTGGGTTACGTCGTGAACGGTTAGTTCTGGAATATCCGTGCTAACCCTTTCTACGAGAACGGAAACGCGACTTCGAAATGACCGTAGCTCCGTGCGCAATCGCTCCAGTTCACTGGCATGGCCGTATGCCCCTTCATTCCTGAGGCTCCGTAGCCAAAGAGTTGTAGCTTCAAACGCCAGATTACTGGGAGCCATGTTTTTACCTAGAACTAGTCAGATGGGTGGCGCATGAGCGCCACCGTTTGCCCGAATTTGCCGCCCAACATTCATATATCGCGCACGCTCGGTTTGCCCACGCGCTACTTTGGCGAAAATTGCCATAAGAGTTCGAATTAATTGAAAAATTAGCGCTGTATCTGAAAATACGCGACAGGGATAACGCGCATGCGTGTAAATCTTGGAGGCGGGGTCTCATAGATATTGCCCATATTTCCTTATGTGGCTGTTTTGCGGCGCGTTTTTGAAAATCGCTCAGGATTAACGCGCATTCCTTGCTGGAAAAACGAGCACGCCTGCTCGTTAAACAAAATATACGGGATTATTGCGCAGCGCGGAAGGCGTAGCGCACGGCTTTTTGTAGGCAATAAAAAGGCCTCGATAAGAGGCCTTGTGGAGGTGTACTGCGTTTGTAGGGGTTTGCGGTTACAGCAGTTCTATCGCGACTGCCGTTCCCTCACCACCACCGATACACAATGAGGCGATGCCGCGCTTTAGGCCGCGCTGTTTCAGCGCGTTGATAAGGGTAACGATTATTCGTGAGCCGGAGGAGCCGATAGGATGGCCCAGTGCGCAGGCGCCGCCGTGTATGTTGACCTTGTCGGCATCTAAACCCAGCTCTTGAATAGCCAGCAGCGTGACCACGGCAAAGGCTTCGTTAATTTCAAACAGATCAACGTCGTCGAGACGCCAACCCGCTTTTTCCAACACCTTATTGATGGCGCCGATGGGAGCCAGGGTAAATTCTGCCGGTAGTTGGGCATGGCTGGCGTGGGCGACGATTCGCGCAATGGGTGTTGCCCCGGCGGTTGCCGCCGCGCTTTCCGATGCCAACACCAAGGCAGAGGCACCATCGCTAATGGAGCTGGAGTTTGCCGCCGTTACGGTGCCATCTTTCGCGAAGGCAGGTTTCAGGCTGGGGATTTTTTCAGGCTTCGCTTTGGGCGGTTGTTCGTCGGCATCGACGACCGTGTCGCCACCGCGACCGGAGACGGTGACCGGCACAATTTCATCGTTGAAGGCGCCACTTTCCATTGCCGCCACGGCTTTGCTTAGCGAAGCGATGGCAAAGTCGTCCATGGTTTCGCGGCTGATGTTGTAGTCGTCAGCGCTACGCTGGGCGAATACCCCCATTAAGCCGCCCTCGTAGGCGTCTTGCAGGCCGTCGAACAACATGGAGTCGATCACTTCGCCGTGCCCCATGCGCATTCCGCCACGCGCTTTGGGTAACAGGTAGGGGGCCTGGCTCATGTTTTCCATACCACCCGCAACCATAATGCCGTTGCTGCCCGCTTTGATAGAGTCGTGGGCGGCAATGACCGCCTGCATACCGGAGCCGCACATTTTATTCACGGTGGTACAGGGCGTAGCATCGGGCAGGCCTGCAGCCCGCGAGGCTTGTCTGGCAGGTGCCTGGCCCAGGCCAGCGGGCAACACGCAGCCCATAATCACCTCTTCCACTGCAGATGCGTCCAGGCCTGCTCGCGACACGGCCTGGGCGATACACACCGCGCCCAACGTCGGCGAGGCAACACTGCTCAAGCTTCCCATCAGGCCGCCCATAGCGGTGCGCGCGGCACCGAGAATAACAACGTTATCTGTCATAATTGGTTTCCTATTCGTGTGCGTTTAGCGTGGATGGGCCACTAGCCTCTACCCAGCAGAGATCGCGCGATCACTTCTTTCATTACCTCTGACGTACCGCCATATATTCGCTGTACGCGGGCATCGGTAAAGGCGCGGGATACCGGGTATTCCGTTGTGTAACCGTAGCCGCCAAATAACTGCAAGCAGCCATCGGCAACCCGGCACTGCATTTCCGTTGCGCTGTATTTGGCCATAGAGGCGGTGGCGGCATCCAGTTCACCACGCTTGTATTGCTGTATGCACTGCTCGACAAACGCCGCATTTACTTGGGCATCACTTTCCATTTCGGCCATGCGAAAACGGGTGTTTTGCAGTTGGCTGAGCGTTTGCCCGAACAGCTCGCGCTCTTTGGCGTAGTCGATAGTCAGGTCCAGCACACCGCGCGCCGCCCCGCAGGCGATCACGCCAATCACCAGGCGCTCGCGCGGTAGCTCTTGCATCAGGTAGGCAAAACCCTTGCCCTCTTCCCCCAGCAGCGCCGAAGCGGGTACGCGGCAGTCTTCAAAGAACAGCTCTGAGGTATCGCCACAGTGCTGGCCGATCTTGCTGAGGTTTCGGCCGCGTTCAAAGCCCGGCAAGGAGGTATCGACCAGGAACAGGCTAATGCCTCGGGCACCGGCCGTGGGGTCGGTTTTCGCGGCCACAATAACCATGCCGGCGTGCTGGCCGTTGGTGATAAAGGTTTTGGAGCCATTGAGAATATAGTCGTCACCGTCTTTTTTGGCGGTGGTGCGCATGGCCTGCAGGTCACTACCCGCCCCGGGTTCGGTCATGGCGATGGCGCCTACCACCTCCCCGCTGACCATTTTCGGCAGCCAGTATTGCTTCTGCTCCTCGTTGGCAAGGTGGCTGATATAGGGTGCAACAATATCTGAGTGCACCATTACGTTGGTGGCCAGGGCACCGTAGCCCATGCGCGCAATTTCGCTGGCAACCAGTGTCGAGTATTCAAAGGGAACGCCGCAACCGCCGCAGTCTTCCTCTACATCGACGCATAGCAGGCCAGCTTCACCCAGGGTATTCCAGAGCTCGCGGGGCACAATGCCCGCTTCGTCCCAGCGCTCGTAATGGGGCGCTACTTCGGCTTCCAGTACTTTACCTAGCATGTCGGCAAACATAGCCAGTTCTTCGCGATTTACCTCGTTTGTCATTGCGCTTCTCCGAATTAACGCGGGGCCATGCGCAGCGCGCAGTCCAGGCGAATGGTTTCACC
Source organism: uncultured Spongiibacter sp. (assembly GCF_964011655.1). Classification (NCBI taxonomy): domain Bacteria; kingdom Pseudomonadati; phylum Pseudomonadota; class Gammaproteobacteria; order Cellvibrionales; family Spongiibacteraceae; genus Spongiibacter; species uncultured Spongiibacter sp. The sequence continues at coordinate 140,449 of NZ_CAXGPO010000003.1, forward strand.
GTTGAGAATGGGGTTTTTAACGATCTGCTCAACCAACATGCCGTATTCCTTTGGCTGCCCAAGGCGCTGGGGGAACGGCAGTGTGGCGGCGAGGCTGTCTTGCACCTCTTGGGTGAAGCCCGCCATCATCGGCGTCATAAACAAACCCGGTGCGATGGTGTTTACACGAATGCCCTCGCGCGCCAATTCACGTGCGGCTTGCAGAGTCATGGCCACAACACCGCCTTTGGAGGCGCTGTAGGCAACCTGACCGATCTGGCCTTCAAACGCTGCCACTGAGGCGGTATTGACGATTGCACCGCGCTCGCCGTCGGCATTGGGCTCGCGACTGGCCATATCTGCTGCTGCCAAGCGCATAACATTAAAGCTGCCGACCAAATTTACCTGAATCACCTTGTCGAAATTTTCCAGCGGCATGGGGCCGCTCTTACCCAGAATGCGTGAACCCGGCGCAATGCCTGCACAGTTCACGGCAATACCGCAGGGGCCGTGGGCCTCGCGCGCTGCGGCAAAAGCGGCCTCAGCACTTTCTGAAGACGACACATCGCAGCGCACGAAAATACCGCCAAGTTCATCGGCAACCTGGCGACCGCGCTCTTCCTGCAGGTCAAAAATGGCGACCTTACATCCCTCTGCTGCCAGGGCACGTGCGGCCCCCTCACCCAAACCCGATGCCCCGCCGGCCACTACTGCTGCAACGCCGTTAAACTCCATGATCTTCCTCTTTGCTCTCTCGTTATGCTGGCCGCATGCAGCACCAACGCTGACGGCCAATTTTCAGTGACAGCAGTGTCGCGCAGCCCCCAGCGGCAAGCCATGACATATTGCGGCAGGAAATTTGTTAAAAAATGCAGCTTAGGCCTTTCAACAAACGGGAAGCGTTAGGCAATATACTAATACCCATATATACTTTATGTGTATTAACCCGTTCGGCTCAGCATTGGCATAGCAGTAGTGGCGCCTGTTCAGCCTCGGTTTTGCTCCATTGGCAAACGGAGAGCCCAGCCACCGATGAACACCGACATCAGCATTGATGACATTATTAACGGGGTAGACAAGCACGAGTTCGAATTGCGCTTCTCTCCCCAGGTTGACCTCAGTAAGGGCGTGGTCACCGGCATGGACACCAATCTGGTTTGGGCAAAAGATGGCTACGAAACCTTAACCAAGTCAGCCATATTGGGAATTCTTGATCGCCACAATAAGCGTATTAGCTTTTTCCTCTACTATTTGCTGCGCGCGCTCAAAGCCCATGCCGAGCTGCAGCGTATGGGCCATCACTTTCCCTTGAGCATCACCCTGCGGCCCAGCGAGCTGGCCAGCGAGGGCTTTTTTAATGCTGTAACACAGATATTTCACGACAGCGGCGCCTCAGCGCAGGACATCACTCTGCAATTGCCCCCCACCTTGTTCGACGACTTCTACAACCACTTGCCAACACTTGGCCGACTCATCGACTTTGGTTTTAAAATATCGATTCGGGATTTCTATCAAGACCCAAACACCCTGAGCAAAGTAAGCAGGGATGTTATTCACGAAGTGGTGACACCTCCGGGCCTCGGCCAACGGCTGACCACCAGCACCAAAGCCTCCGACAACTTACGCAAACTCGTTGACGCGGCCACAAGCCAGCAATGGCGTTGCGTGGTGGACGGTATTGGCAACCGACACTGCCTGGACGCCGCCGCCGCGCAGGGTGCCCGCGTTGTACAAGGCCGCTACTTTGGCGAAGGCCTGACCCTCGAGGCCGCGCGACAACTCCTGGACTCCCAGCTCAGCAAGCGCTGACTCTGCCAGCTCGCTGGTATTCCCCCTGCATAAATACTGTCCTTAGCGTTGATTTAGCCGCCCCCACCGGCACGACCTCAGCAAATGTAAAATCATATATTCCAAATTAGAATAACCATATTCCTTGAAGTTATTACGCTAAGGCGCTACGTTAGAGACTCACTTTTCACTACCGGAGCCTATTGCGATGGAAGACACCCAACAGCCCGTGGCCGGACTACCACGGATCAACGAACCTGCTCCCGACTTTAATGCCCTGACGACCGACGGCCAAAAGCAGTTGAGCGATTACCGTGGTAAATGGCTGGTGCTGTTTTCCCACCCCGCCGACTTTACCCCGGTATGCACAACGGAATTTATCGCCTTTGCCAAAGCGGCCCCCGACTTTGCCGCTCTCAACTGTGAATTACTCGGTCTATCGATCGACAGCATTCATTCCCACATCGCCTGGATGCGTAATATTCAGCAGAACTTCGGTGTGGAAATTCCCTTCCCGATTATCGAAGACCTGAAGATGGACGTTGCCAAAGCCTACGGCATGATCCACCCGGGTGCGGGCGATACCTCGGCAGTACGCGCGACCTTTATCATCGACCCCAACGGCGTGCTGCGTGCAATGGTGTACTACCCAATGAGTAACGGCCGCTCAATTCCCGAGTTTTTGCGCCTATTGGAAGCACTGCAAACCAGTGAAGAACACGGCGTAGCCACCCCCGAAGGCTGGAAAAAAGGCGACAAGGTGATTGTTCCACCCGCCAAAACCGCCGCTGATGTAAATGCCCGCATGGCGTCCAACGACTATGACTGCACCGACTTCTACTTCTGTACCAAGTCTTTGTAAAACGCAGCCACGTGTAAGGGAGAAACCATGAAAACCGTTCACGATATGGTTGAAGAGGCAAAAGGCCACATTCAGGAAGTTAATGTCGACGAGGCCAAGCAGGCGATAGCCGATGCTGACTACCTTATAGACGTGCGTGAGGAAGATGAATTTCACGCCGGGCATATTGAGGGCGCAATCAATATTCCACGCGGTGTGCTGGAGTTTAAACTCAGCAGCGAGGAGGCCCTGGCTGACCGCATGCAGAAAGTGGTGCTCTATTGTAAAAGTAGTGGCCGCTCAGCGCTGGCAGCCGCAGCAATGAAGGAAATGGGCTATCAGCAGGTGGTCTCGCTTGCTGGCGGTATCGAAGCCTGGCAAGCGGCTGACCAAGCGGTGGTCACGCCAAGCCTGCCGGATTTTGAATAAGTCGCCGGTATAAAAAAACCGCTATGGCTCTCACCATAGCGGTTTTTACTTCCTGCCAGTTTTGGCTTTTTTATAATTTCTTAGAACACTTCAAACAGCGCTGCAGCGCCCATGCCGCCACCGATACACATGGTCACCACGGCGTATTTTTCACCGCGACGCTTGGCTTCCAGCAAGGCGTGGCCCACCAGACGCGCACCACTCATACCGAAGGGGTGGCCAATAGAGATACCGCCGCCATTCACGTTCAATTTGTTGTTGTCGATACCCAACTGGTCGCGGCAGTAAATCACCTGACAGGCGAAGGCTTCGTTCAGCTCCCAGATGCCGATATCGTCGACTTTCAAACCCTGACGCTTAAGCAGCTTGGGAATCGCAAACACGGGACCAATGCCCATTTCGTCGGCCTTGCAGCCGGCAACGGCCATACCGCGGTAAGCGCCCAGAGGTGCCAGGCCCAATTGCTCGGCGCGCTTGGCTTCCATCAATACGCTGGCTGAGGCGCCGTCTGACAACTGCGAGGCATTACCGGCAGTAATGAAGCGACCTTCTTTCACCCACTGGCCGTCTTTCCAAACCGGTGCCAGGCCTTGCAGACTTTCCAGTGTAGTGGAGGGGCGATTGCACTCGTCGCGATCCAGAACCACGTCTTTGTATGTAACTTCTTTGGTTTCTTTGTTAAACACCGACATGCGCGTCGCAAAGGGCACGATCTCGTCGTTAAACAAACCGGCTTCCTGCGCCGCCGCGACACGCATCTGACTTTGCAGCGCGTATTCATCCTGCGCTTCACGGCTAATGCCATAGCGCTCGGAAACAATTTCTGCGGTTTCGATCATCGGAATATACGCCGTGGGATCGATTTCCGTCACCGTTTTTGAAACGTTGCGGTAGGTGTTCTTGTGCTTGGTTTGCACCAGCGAAATCGACTCCAGGCCACCGGCAACGGCAACGTCCATTTCGTCACACATAATCGACTTAGCGGCCCAGGCGATGGTCATCAAACCAGAGCTGCACTGGCGGTCGATAGTCATGCCCGCCGTGGTGTCAGGCAAACCCGCGGCAACGCTACACAGACGGCCCAGGTTGTAGCCCTGTGTGCCCTGCTGTGCAGCGGCACCCATGATCACATCTTCAACCGATGCGGGGTCGATACCCGCTTTTTCCACCGCGGCTTTTACCGCGTGACCACCCATTGCCGGGGCTTCGGTGTCGTTCAGGGCACCGCGAAAGGATTTACCCATGCCGGTACGGGCGGTAGAGACGATGACGGCTTCTTTCATGTTGAACCTCGTTCGCTTAGGCGCCGCATGTCCGTGCGACGCCGGGATTGAATTCTATTAGCTCTGTGCTGGCTGCGATAGCCTAACGCGCCTTAGGCCCGTTGCGAAGAGCAGCTGATGATTTCTCCGGTCAGGTAGCTAGAATAATCTGACGCCAAAAACATCATGACGTTAGCCACTTCCCACACCTCGGCGCCGCGCCCGAAGGCTTCGCGGCCTTCCAGTTCGGCCAGCAATTCTTCTGGCGCTGATTTCTTCAGCATCGGGTGAACCGCCAGCGACGGCGACACGGCGTTAATGCGCACGCCAAAATCGGCTGCTTCCAGCGCCGCGCAACGCGTCAGTGCCATCACACCCGCCTTGGCAGCGGCATAGTGAGACTGCTCTTTTTGCGCGCGCCAGCCCAGTACCGAGGCATTGTTAACGATCACGCCAGCACCGCGAGCCTTCATGGTGCGCATCATCTGGCGAGTCATGCGCATAGTGCCATTTAGGGTAACGTCGATGACCTTGTCCCACTCGGCGTCTTCCATATCGATCAATGACTTGGTGGTGCCAAGACCCGCGTTGTTAATCAATACGTCCACGCCACCGCAGAACTCTTCAGCAAAACCGATCAGCGCCTGAACATCATCCTCGACGGCAACATTGCAGACTTTACCAGCAACTTGCTCCAAGCCCGTTTCGCTTTTTAAACGCTCCACGGCATCGTTCAAGCGGCCCTCGTGGATGTCGCTAATAACAATACTCCGGCAGCCCTCTTCTACGGCGCGCTTAGCCGCCGCAAAGCCAATGCCGGCACCTGCCGCGGCGGTAATCAATACCGACTTGCCCTTGAGCAGGCCGTGGCCTGCCACGTATTCTGGAATCTTCACACTCATTCTATCGCTCCATTGCGCGCCGACCAGCGCAGCGCGTTTTTAACTGTCGTTGTGGTTGTTTGTTACGGCTTTACCACTTGGGTTCTTTGGGCATTCCCAAGCCGCGCTCGGCAATAATATTGCGCTGAATCTGGTTGGTGCCGCCGTAAATGGTATCTGAGCGGGTAAACAAGAATAGCGACTGCAGACGGTTTAGCTCGTAGGGCGCCTCCGGCAAAATCGTCGCCTCCGGCCCCATAATATCCACCGCCAGCTCACCGAGGTCGCGGTGCCAGCTCGCCCAGTACAATTTGTAGATCAGCGCCTCTTTTTGCAGACTGCCGTCCCCCTTGTCGCCAGACAGCATACGCATGCTGTTGTAGCGCATGATTTTCAGGCCAATGTGAGCCTGGGCAATTCGCTGGCGGATCTGAGGGTCGTTAGCTGCGCCGTTTTCACGGGCCAGTTTTACCACCTCGTTGAGCTCATTTTGGAAGGCCATTTGCTGACCGAGTGTGGATACGCCGCGCTCAAAACCGAGCAAGCCCATCGCCACTTTCCAGCCGTCGCCGGGTTCGCCAACAATGTCATCGGCATCGCACTCGGCGTCGTCAAAGAACACTTCGTTAAACTCTGACGTGCCGGTAATTTGCTCGATGGGGCGCACCGTCACCCCGGGTTGATCCATTTTTACCAGGAAGAAACCCAGCCCTTTATGCGCCTTTGAATCAGGGTCGGTGCGGGCGATAACAAAGCAGTATTCCGACTCGTGGGCCAGTGAGGTCCAGACCTTCTGGCCATTGATTACCCACTTGCCTTTCGCCTCGTCAAAGCGGGCCTTGGTTTTTACATTGGCCAGGTCTGAGCCAGCTCCCGGCTCGGAATAGCCCTGACACCAGAATTCGGTACCCGCCAGAATACCCGGCAGATACTTGGCTTTTTGCGCCTCGCTGCCAAAGGCAATTAGTGTTGGTCCGGTAAGGCCGTCGCCGATATGGCCCATACGACCGGGCGCACCAGCGCGGGCGTATTCTTCATAAAAAATAACTTGCTGCTCGATCGACAAACCACGGCCGCCGTATTCCGTTGGCCAACCCACACAGGTCCAACCGCCTTCGGCCAGTTTCTGCTCCCAGCGTTTGCGCTCCTCGGGGAACATATGTTCGTCGCCGGGGCCACCGCGAAATTTGAGCTGGGCAAACTCACCGGTAAGATTGTCGGCCAACCAGCCCGCAATCTCTTTGCGGAAGGCTTCGTCTTTTTCGCTGAATTGTAATTTCATACTTGCTCTCGCTTAGCGTATTCGTTGCACACGCAGATCGTCGCGCGATCTATTTGCCTGCCAATGGCTGCTTATTACTCTGTGGCTATTCGCCGTCGAGCAGCAGGGCGGCAATATTTTCGCGGTGTTGATCGCTGTTACCCAGCAGGTGTTCGCTGGCTTTGGCGCGTTTGAAATACAGGTGAACGTCGTATTCCCAGGTGAAGCCCACACCGCCGTGCATCTGCATGGCTTCGCCAGCATTTTTGAAATACGCCTCGGAGCACCAGGCCTTCGCGATACTGGCGGCTTCGGGAAGTTCGGCGCTAAGCTCGCCACCAGTGAGGGCTTCGTCGGCAACACAGGCTGCGTAGTAAATGGATGAGCGCGCTACTTCGTTGCGCATCATCATGTCTGCCGCTTTGTGCTTAATAGACTGGAAGCTAGCAATCGGGCGATTAAACTGCTTGCGCTCTTGGGTGTACTCCACCGCTGAAGACAGCAATTGCTGCATGCCACCCGCTTGCTCTGCTGCCAGCGCAACAGTGGCCAGTTGCAGGGTTTTATTCAGTGCATCGGCCGCATCGCCTGACTCACACGCCAGCTTGGCACCGGCAGGCACACGCAGGTCTTTAAGCTGTATGGCTGCCTGGCGACGCGTCTGGTCCATGGTCGGTAGCGCTTGGCGTTCAATACCGGCCGCTGCGGCATCCACAGCGAACAACAGCACCGCATCGCTACCTTCTTCTTTAGCCGCAAGAATCAGCAATTCGGCACTGGCGCCGTCGATAACATAGCGGTAGTCACCGTTTAGCAGATAATCGTCGCCGTCCTTGCGCGCGCTGGCGCTGACCGAGTCGGCCGTCCAGCCGCCAGTATTACTCCACGCCAGCGTGGCAGTTTTACCTTCGCAAATCGCGCCCAGGTGCTCGGCCTTTTGCTCTTCGGAACCCGCACACAGCAGTGCATTGGTGGCCAGGCACACGGTTGAAAAATACGGCGCGCACAGCAGGTAGCGGCCCATTTGTTCAACAATGGCAATCAGCTCGATATAGGAAAGCCCGAGACCACCGTAGGCCTCGGGAATATGAATGGCTTGCCAATACATCTCGCCACACAGGCGCTGCCATAGCTCGGCATCGTAACCCAGCTCAGACACCATTGCGGTGCGCACCGCTTCGCTGGTGGATGTATCTTTAAGAAAGGCCTCCGCCGTATCGCGGATCATTTGCTGTTCGTCGGTAAACGCAAAATCCATACAGACTCCAGTTCACGACGGAGACCCCGTGACCTTACAGCCGCAGCTGCAAGCGCACAAAGGGACCGTCTTCAAAGTCGAACTCACCGCCCTTCTCGGCGTCGAATTCGATGTCACCAAATCCCAGCTGAATTGCTGAGTTTTGAAAGATTGATATTTCAGCGCTAAGCGACCATTCGCTGTAGCCGTCCACGTCGCTAAAACCAGTGGCTTCAGGGCCGTAGTAAATACCGCCGCGCAAACGTAGTACGTCGTTCAGTGGCAGGCTCAGATCACCGCCAAAGGCCAGAACGCCACCATCGAAACCGCTGTCGTCGGCCGTTAGCGTCACGGCTTTGGCACCCACGCGGCCGGTTAAGGCGCCGCGACGGCCGTTGGCATACAGGCCGGCAGACAGCAGGTCTGCATCGTCTTCGTGGTGCAACCAGTCGAATTGCGCACTGGTTTCCGGGCCGATGTCGCCGGCAATCGATGCTCCAAAGCTCTCATCGCCAAAGCGGAAGGCAACGCCTCCCGCCAGGGCGCTATGCGCGGTGGTGGCAAGCAGTACTGCAGCGAGTAGCGGTGATTTCATGGTGTTGATTCTCCGTGGATTGATGTCCTAGAAAATCAGCTACCATACACTTTCTGCGCGGGAACTGCCTCTGCCAATAGCTTCTCGACAGCCTGGCCAACTTCCGCTGGTGCCCAGCGATCGCCTTTATCGACCTCGGGGCCTTTGCGCCAGCCATCGGCAATGGAAATTTTGCCGCCCTCGGCTTCAAACACTTTGCCGCTCACTGAGGCTGCTTCCGCGCTCGCCAACCACACCAACAATGACGACACGTTTTCCGGTGCCCAATAGTCAAAGCTGCCATCGTCCGGCTTGGCCATGCGCTGCGCCATGGATTCAACGGCGGTTGTCATGCCCGTGCGGGCCGCTGGCGCGATGGCGTTGGCAGTAATGCCGTAGCGCGCCAGCTCGGCGGCCTGGTTAAGCGTAAGCGCCGCAATACCGGCCTTGGCCGCTGCGTAGTTCGACTGACCGACAGAGCCTTGCAGGCCAGCGCCGGAGGTGGTGTTGATAATGCGTGCGTCCACGGCCTTGCCCTCTTTGGACTGACCGCGCCAGTAGTGAACCGCATGGGAGGTGATGCAGAAATGGCCCTTCAGGTGAACCGCCATAATGGCGTCCCAATCGGCTTCGGTCATTGAGGCGAACATGCGGTCACGGTTAATACCCGCGTTGTTCAGCACCACATGCAGGTCGCCAAAGGTATCAATGGCCTGCTTCACCGCATTGAGGCTATCGTCGTAGTTGGTGATATCTGAGGTGTTAACAATCGCGGTGCCGCCAGCGGCCGTAATCTCATCGACCACTTTTTGCGCAGCGTCTTGATTAATATCGTTAACGATCACCTTGGCGCCTTCACTGGCAAATACCTTGGCGTGTGCCGCGCCCAAACCACCACCGGCACCGGTGATAATCACTACACGATCCTGACAAATACCCATTGCAGATCCTCTCTTGTTTCTTCTCTGCGCCGATCACACGGCGCGCTTAAATTTGAATGACCACCGCTACTGAGAGCGTCAGCTGCGTGTGGCTGGCAAGGCGCCGAGACGTTTTAAGTCGGGAGTTTACAAAGCCGTAAATGACCGTCTTAAAAAGGCTTGGCAACGCCGCCAGCCGCTTGCAGATGGCGTTCCGCTATAGACGCTCGATGATGGTGACATTGGCCTGGCCACCACCCTCACACATGGTCTGCAAACCATAGCGACCGCCGCTGCGCTCCAGCTCATGCAACAGCGTTGTCATCAAGCGCGTGCCGGTCGCCCCAAGTGGGTGACCCAGAGCAATGCCGCCGCCGTTGATATTGGTTTTAGCGTGGTCGTAGCCGGTTTCCTTAAGCCACGCCATGACGACTGAAGCAAAGGCTTCGTTGATTTCAACAACATCGATATCCGCCAGGCTCATGCCGGCTTTTTTCAGCGCATACTCCGTGGCAGGAATCGGCGCAGTCAGCATCCAAATTGGGTCGTCAGCGCGCACACTCATATGGTGAATACGTGCACGCGGCGTTAAGTTATAACGCTTGAGCGCCGCTTCGCTCACCACCAACACGGCGCTTGAGCCGTCACAGGTTTGGCTGGACACCGCGGCAGTGACTTTGTCGCAACCGAACAGGTAATCCAGCTCGGCCATTTTTTCCAAGCTCGTCTCGCGGGGGGTTTCATCGTGTTGAACGCCAGCCAGGGGCAGCACTTCGCGGTCAAAGCGGCCTTCTTTAATGGCCTGCAATGCGCGGCGGTGCGACTCCAGCGAGTACTCTTCCAGGTCGCGACGACTCAGCTCCCACTTGTCGGCAATCATCTGCGCGGAATTGAATTGCGTTGGCGGCTTAGCGCCGTAACGGGCAACCCAGCCTTCAGAGCCGGAGAACGGGTCTTTAAAGCCCAGCGGCTCAGCGGCTGTCATGGCCGAAGAAATGGGGATCTGGGTCATGGTTTGCACGCCGCCGGCGATCACTACATCTTGGGTGCCAGACATTACCGCCTGCGCGGCGAAGTGAACCGCCTGCTGCGAGGAACCACACTGACGGTCAATAGTGGTGCCCGGCACCTCTTGCGACAGGCCCGCTGCCAGCCAAGCCGTGCGCGCGATGTCACCGGCCAAGGGGCCGATGGTATCGACGCAGCCGAAGATCACATCGTCGTATTCGTTATCGGGAATGCCGTTGCGCTCAACAATGGCCTTGAGCACGTGAGCGCCGAGGTCGGCGCCGTGGATCTGCGCCAAGCCGCCCTTGCGGCGCCCGGTGGGGCTTCTCACTGCATCGACAATGTAGGCTTCTGCCATAATAGTTTCCTCTTATTGCCCGCTCGGCAGGCGATAACCGTCAATTAAAAAGTTGCGCCGGCACCGAGTGCGGCGTTATCGGCCAGCAGTGCGGCGGCCACGCGATTTTTATGGAAGCCTGCCGTGCCATAACTGCTGTTAAATGCCCAGGCGCGCTTCATAAAGATGTGTAGGTCCACTTCCCAGGTGTAGCCCATCGCACCGTGAACCTGGATGCTGTTTTTCGCCGCGAGGTCGGCCACTTCACAGGCGGCCAGTTTCGCGTGGCTCACCGACAATTCTGCGCGCGGCGTGTCGTTGGCAATATCATAAGCAGCGCGATAAACCGGTGTTTTGGCGTATTCCAGTTTGTAGGCGATATTCGCCATGTGGTGCTTAACGGCCTGGAAGCTGCCAATGGCCACGCCAAACTGTTTGCGCTCGCTGGTGTATTGCACCGACAAATCGATCATTCGTTGAGCCAGACCCAGCGACTGCGCGGCCACACCCAGTGCGCCGCGATTCAACGCTTTGTTGATCAACGCCTGGGCGGCATCGCCCTCGGCCAGACAAACCGCCGCCGCGGGGTCGAAGTCCACAGCAAATAATTTGCGACCGGGGTCGACAGATTCATTGGCTCGCAGGCTGGCATTGGCGGCTTCTACCGCATAGATCGCGCCGTCTTTTTCCAGCAGCAGCAGATCGGCGCAATGGGCGTCTTCCACCAACTTGTTCACCGCCAGCCCCACCACCGCACGCGCCTCACCCGAGGCGATTTTTGGCAACCACTGCTCAGCAATCGCGCTATTACCACATTCACTAAGCAGCGGCGTTGCCACTAGCACACTATTCACCAGCGGCTCAGACAGGGCGACGTAGCCGGCTTCCTGAGCCAGCAGGACGAAGTCCAGTTCGTTCATGCCCAGCCCGCCGAAGTCTTCGGGAACTGTCAGCCCGGTCAGGCCCAACTCGGCCAATTGCTGCCACAGTTCATCGCTGCGACCGCTATCGGTTTCCCACAGCTGACGAATTTTGTCGGGGGTAATTTCATTCACCAGAAAGTCGCGCACTGATTCCTGAAACAAGAGCTGATCTTCGCTAAAGGTAAAGTCCATGTCAGTCTCCTTATTTGCGCGGCATGCCGAGCATACGCTCTGCAATGATGTTGCGTTGAATCTCGTTGGTGCCGGCATAAATCGGCCCGGACTGGGCAAACAGCCAACCGTCTAACCAGCGGCCAACGTCACCGGCATCGGGCGACTCGGGCAGCAGCTCGCCGCGGGTTTCAAGAATTTTCAGCGCGGTGGCGTGCATTTGCTGGTCGAGCTCAGACCAGAAAATTTTATTTGTCGAGGCCTCGGCACCGATTTTTCCACCCTGCATTAGTCGGCAAGCCGTTTGGTAGGTCGTCAGGCAGTACGCCTCGGCATCCATATAGGCGCGCAGCACTGCTTCGCGAATGCTGGGATCTTCATCGGCCGTTTCTTGATTAGCTTTGTACAGCTCTACCAAGCGTTTCGCTGTTTCCTGGAAACGCGCCGGTGAGCGCAGCATCAAACCGCGTTCAAAACCCGCGGTGGCCATCGCCACGCTCCAGCCCTCACCTTCACCGCCCAGACGGCAGTCGACAGGCACTTTGACATTGTCGAAGAAGATTTCAGCAAAGCCCGGCAAGCCGTCCAACTGAGGAATAGGACGAACGGTAATGCCCTCGCTGTCCAGTGGCACCAGAATAAAGGTCAGGCCGCGATGGCGCTCTGACTCGGGGTCGGTGCGGAACATACCAAAACACCAATCGGCCCATACCGCGCGGGTCGACCAGGTTTTTTGACCGTTGATAATGTAGTGGCTACCGTCTTCGCTAAGGTCTGCTCGCGAGCGGATGGCGGCCATATCAGAACCGGCATTCGGCTCAGACCAACCCTGACACCAAATATCCTTGCCGGTGGCCATGCCATTAAGGAAGCGCTTTTTCTGCTCTTCGGTGCCGTATTCCATCAAAGTGGGGCCAAGCAGGAAAATGCCGTTTTGGTTTACCCGCAGTGGCGCAGACGCCGCGTAGTACTCTTCTTCAAAGATCAACCACTGTAATAGGTCGGCGCCACGGCCACCCATTTCTTCCGGCCAGGTGATCATTCCCCAGCGGCCTTCGTACAATTTGGCCTCCCACTCGCGGTGCTGCTGGAAGCCTTCTTCGGTGTCGAAAGACTTCAAGGGCTCGGCGGGAACATTGGCCTTTAACCAGCTGCGAACTTCTTCGCGAAAGGCTTGGTGCTCTGCGGTGTATTCGAGTTTCATGGGTGATTCTCGTCTCGGTTCAGCGGCGGG